>UQRJ01000347.1 GCA_900543345.1 uncultured Sporolactobacillus sp.
GAGATGTCTTAGGGTCTCGTGGGCTCGGAGATGTGTATAAGAGACAGGTGCAATCCGCCGCGATAAATTTGCCAAAGACCGGTCGATGTTTGCATTCAAAATGATTATTTATTTCTCATTTTTTCGACCTTAATGTTTGCCAGACGTCTTTTTTTTTATGAAATAATAAAGTGACGGCAGCCTGCAGAATATTGTGAAAAAGCTCATCAAAAAAGCCGAGAAATTAGCAGGCATGAATCGTGAGGGTCGGCTGGCGGTTGAATCAACTCAGCAAGGAGGAATGGAACTTTTCCTGATTGATGCACCGATGGATCGGGCGATGATCGCGGCGACACAGTAAAGATGACCGAGTTTTTATAGGGGAGAGACGGGGTGGAGCGCAGTGCCGACAAAGTCCCGACCGCAACCGAATGAAATCCGTGAATGGCTTCAAGCCTATCGGCAAAATACGGCCGATGAAGCGCTTCAGCAGAAACTAGTCGATCATTACGCCGATCTGGTGAGTTCGCTGGCCGGGCGGTTCGTGCGCAAAAAGGATATCAAGGAAGATCTGTATCAGGTCGGTATGATCGGCTTGATTGCGGCACTGAACCGTTTTGATCCGCTGCTGGGCTGCAGCTTTGAATCGTTTGCCGTTCCGACGATCATCGGTGAGATTAAACGCTATATCCGCGATCAAACGTGGAGTGTCCATGTGCCCCGGCGCATCAAAGAACTCGGCCCGAAAGTGCGGCTAGTGACGGAACAACTCACTATTAGTCTGCAGCGTGCACCGACAATTACCGAGATTGCCTCGTCAGTCGGTGAAAGCGAGGAGACGGTGCTGGAAGCCATAGAGCTGTCGCAAGGCTATCGCAGTCTTTCCGTCGATTCGCACATCAACGGCGGCCCGGGAAGGGATTCACTAACGCTTCTGGATGTAGTCGGCAGGCATGATGACGGTTTTGAGACGGTCGATAAACGCATCATGCTTGAGCGGGCGTTGACTATCTTGACAGCACGTGAAAAAGCGGTTATTCTTTGTGTCTACTACGAAAATCTAAGCCAAAAAGAGACGGGAAACCGTCTCGATGTTTCACAAATGCACGTTTCACGCATTCAGCGCCGGGCATTGCGAAAGCTTCGGGAAGCATTGCAGACAGATTGAGCGGCAATTTTGGCAGGCTCGCTTTGAAAAAGGATTTTAAACGTTGACTGCCGTGCTCCGGCTAATGGAAGGATGAATGAAGGCGGGAGAAATTAGGATGACGGATGAAGAATTGCAGCGCCTTGTGGAGCATATTTCACTCGAATATTTTCATCGCCCGTTCCGGCATCAGGCTTCATTTAACTCCCGATTGCGAACGACGGGCGGGCGTTACCTGACCGACAGTCATGTGATTGAACTGAATGAAAAACAACTCGACTATTACGGCCTCGCTGATTTTATTAAAATTATTAAGCATGAGTTGTGCCATTATCATTTACATTTGACGGGAAAGGGATTCCATCATTATGATGCCGACTTCAAGCGGCTACTTCGCCGGGTCGGCGGTTCGCGTTTTTGCGGATCGATTCCCGGGACAACGCGGCGATCGCAGTTGCGCTATCACTACCGGTGCGCGGCCTGCGGACGGACGTTTATTCGGAAAAGAAAATTGAACACGTCGAAATATGTTTGTGCGACGTGCGGTGGGAAGATTCACCTGGTTGTTTGCCGCCGCTTGAACTTAACTGGGAAAATCAAAAAAAAGGGTTGACTCCTTCTTTGCTTTTATGTTAAATTAGTAAGGTCGTCAAAAGCGACAGATACTTGCCGTGCTTCGAACGGAGTTGACAGGTGGACAGGTTCTGAAGTAAAATCATTTGTGGCTTTAGAGAACCATTTATTCCACAGTAGCTCAGCGGCAGAGCAATCGGCTGTTAACCGATGGGTCGCAGGTTCGAACCCTGCCTGTGGAGCCATGGAGAAGTACCCAAGCTGGCTGAAGGGGCTCCCCTGCTAAGGGAGTAGACGGTGTGAATCGTGCGAGGGTTCGAATCCCTCCTTCTCCGCCATTTTGTTGTGGCCCGATTTCAGAAGGCTGAAACGTGATTTTATAGTTAAAATGGGACGTTGCGGGTTCGATTCCCGTTAGAGGGTCGCTGTAATTTAAATAAACGGATGCTGTGTTTATAGATCGGCCGGATCGTCCGTATGAGCCGCTAGCTCAGGGGTAGAGCATCTGACTTTTAATCAGAGGGTCGAGGGTTCAAATCCCTCGCGGCTCATTTTAGCGGGTGTGGCGGAATTGGCAGACGCGCTAGATTTAGGATCTAGTGTTTTGCGACGTGGGGGTTCGAGTCCCTTCACCCGCACCATCTTCAATTTAATATGCGGTCGTGGCGGAATGGCAGACGCGCTAGCTTGAGGGGCTAGTGGAGGAAACTTCGTGGAGGTTCGAGTCCTCTCGACCGCACCATTGCATTGTGCGCCCTTAGCTCAATTGGATAGAGCGTCTGACTACGGATCAGAAGGCTGGGGATTCGAGTTCTCTAGGGCGCACCATTTATCGGGAAGTGGCTCAGCTTGGTAGAGCATCTGGTTTGGGACCAGAGGGTCGCAGGTTCAAATCCTGTCTTCCCGACCATATAATGTGGCCTGCGGGTGTAGTTTAGTGGTAAAACAAGAGCCTTCCAAGCTCTGGTCGTGGGTTCGATTCCCATCACCCTGTCTCTTATACACATCTGACGCTGCCGACGAATAGCC
>UQRJ01000348.1 GCA_900543345.1 uncultured Sporolactobacillus sp.
AAGGCTATCGTCGGCAGCGTCAGATGTGTATAAGAGACAGGCGATAAGGCAGCGTGACCCAGCTTGACCGGTGTTGTTTCAATCAATGTGCTGGCGACGGGCGGGTGAAGTAGTCCGATGTCGATTTGCCGATCGAGCAATGCATTAATTTGTGCCGGTGTCGACAATTCGTGAAAAACGACCGATACATGTGGAAAACGGCGGCGATATTCACGGACAAACTGGGGAAGAATATCATAGGTCGCGGAACCGACAAACCCGATCACCAGCCGTCCGAATTCACCGCGCTGCGCCCGCTGTGCGGTATCGACGGCCTGATCAAGCCGGTCGAGGACTTCCTTGGCCTCGGTAAGAAAAATTTTCCCGGCCGTCGTCAATTCGACATGCCGTTTATTGCGTTTAAACAGTTTGACGCCGATCTCGTCTTCTAGCTGCTGGATCTGTTTGCTGAGCGGCGGCTGAGTCATCTGCAGGCGCTCGGCGGCCCGGCCGAAATGAAGCTCTTCCGCAACGGTAATAAAATAAATTAAATGACGAAGTTCCACCGAATTCGTCTCCTTTACTGGACTTTTCCTTTCTTCATTATAAATGGTTGCGCTTTCTCCGGCAACTGATATTTATAATGTATTACACACTTATTAATAATATATTTAACAACATTAAAGCGACGTTGTAAACTAAAAGAAAGGGCGGGGATGCTTTGTTCGGCGACCGGGCGGCTTACTGCCGGGAAGCTGAAAGACCCATCGTTTCCTGCAAATTCTTCTGAAGGAGTGAATAAAAATGATGCCTGTCAAGAAAAAAGAGAAAATTCAGTCAAGCGGAGCCGAGCTCGTTGTGGACTGCTTGATTAAGCAGGGCGTCAACTATGTATTCGGCATTCCCGGTGCAAAAATCGATACCATTTACGACGTATTGAAAGACCGGGGCCCCGAGTTGATTGTGTGCCGGCATGAACAGAATGCCGCCTTCATGGCGGCGGCCGTCGGACGAATGACTTGCAAACCCGGTGTCGTGTTGGTAACCTCCGGACCCGGTGCATCGAATCTGGCCACCGCGCTGGCAACGGCGAATGTCGAAAACGATCCGGTTGTTGCCCTGGCCGGAGCCGTGCCGCGTGCCGACCGTTTGAAAAGGACTCATCAGTCGATGGACAATGCCGCGCTTTTTCAGCCGATTACCAAATTCAGTGCTGAAGTCGTCGATCCGAAGAATGTTCCCGAAGTCGTGACTAATGCGTTCCGATCGGCGGAATCGACGTCGGCCGGTGCGGCCGTTGTCAGTTTTCCTCAGGATGTGCTTGCGGCAAGGACGGACGTAACTTCGCTCGGTCCACTGGAAAGTCCGAAACTGGGCACGGCTTCCGAGGATGCCGTCGAAGCCGCGTGTGCGGCGCTGAGAAGCGCGAAGATGCCGGTTATTCTAGCCGGCATGCGTGCCAATCGCTTCTCGGTCGTTACCGCTGTCCGCTCATTGCTGGAGAAGCTGAATTTTCCAGTTGTAGAAACGTTCCAGGCGGCCGGTCTGATTCCGCGGGCGATGGAAGAAGACCATTTCTTCGGCCGCATCGGTCTATTCCGTAATCAGCCGGGCGACCTGGTCCTTGAGAAGGCGGATGTTGTCCTGACGATCGGTTACGATGCGGTCGAGTACGATCCGAAATTCTGGAATCATACCGGCAAACGGACCATTATTCATCTTGACGAGGTACGGGCGGATATTGACCATTTCTATCAGCCGTCAATCGAGCTGGTCGGTGACATCCCGTCCACCGTTAACCGGATTAAGGAAAAATTATCCGGCCTGAACCTGAGCGAAGAAAATCGCGTTTATTTGAATAAAATGAAAAATCGGCTCAATGAGCGGGATGAACCGCCGAAACAAAGCCGCGGCAACCTTGTGCACCCGCTTGCGCTGATCCGCATGCTGCGTCGGCTGATCGACGACCATACGACCGTCACCTGCGATGTCGGTTCGCATTATATTTGGATGGCCCGCCATTTTCGTTCGTATGAGCCGAAAACGCTGCTGTTCAGTAACGGCATGCAAACGCTCGGTGTTGCATTGCCATGGGGAATGGCGGCCAGTCTCGTGCATCATCGCGCCAAAACCGTGTCGATGTCCGGCGACGGCGGTTTCCTGTTTTCAGCTATGGAATTGGAAACTGCCGTTCGCCTTAAGCTGCCGATCGTCCATATTGTCTGGCGCGACGGAACATACGATATGGTCGCTTTTCAGCAGAAAATGAAATATCATCGTACGTCCGGTGTCGACTTCGGACCCATCGATATTGTGAAGTATGCCGAAGCCTTCGGCGCTAAGGGTCTGCGGGTCACGGGCCCGGATCAATTGGAACCTGTCCTGCGCCAGGCGCTGACCATCAGCGACGGACCGGTCGTCGTCGATGTGCCGGTCGATTACAGCGATAATATTGAACTTGGTAAGAGTTTGATTCCGAACCAACTAAATTGATCGCGCGCCAGTGTTGTGCATAGACGAACTTGTTTGCTTATTTTTGAAAGGAGACGGAGTTAATCATGACGAATGAAACAAGGAAAGATGAAGATGGAATTTTTCAACTGTCAACAATGACCTCTCTGCTTGCGGGCGTATACGACGGAGCAATGGATTATGACGAATTTAAGCAGTATGGTAACTGTCTCTTATACACATCTCCGAGCCCACGAGACCCTAAGACATCTC
>UQRJ01000349.1 GCA_900543345.1 uncultured Sporolactobacillus sp.
GAAAGTGGCCCCGAATCCGCGAAAGTGGCCCCGAATCCGCGAAAGTGGCCCCGAAAAGAGGACCGACGCTTCGCCGGTCCTCTTTTTCAATATATTGTGGCTGAATCTCTTCACTCGATCTCCGGATGTTTTTCAAAGGTGATCATCGGCCGCTCTTTGTAATCGGAATCCCGCCGCAGCTTTTCAGCATCGTCTTCAAAAGCCGTTTTTTATTTTCTAAACGTGCGAATGGGAAAAATAGCCTCCGCGCGACTAATTTTTTCAGCCATCGTCATCAGCGGTGCAGGATCGATTACCACGTTCAGCCGGTAGCGTTCGGCAAGCGCGACAACCTGCTTTATTACGCCGATGTCCAGATCGAGAAGCAGCAAAATCAGATGGCTGCGCAGAAGCAGCCGCCGCGCCGGTACAAGGTCGCTTGAAACGACCTTTTCCCCGATACCATGCAGAAAAACGATGCGACGCTCCGCCTTGTCGCAGATCGCTACAATGCCAGCCAGTCGTCTTCGCCGGCGATGCCGCACACACTTCATCCGTCTGCGCTTTCCGGTCCCAATGACAATGATCGTCGGCTTATGTTTCACAAACTGAACCCTTCACCTTACACCGGATTGGAGACAATCAGATCGAGCTCGCCGTCAAGCGACAGGGCTTCAACTGTCGAGGGCACCAACAAATGATCGCCTTTTTTCAGATCATAATGCGTGTCGTCGATGCTCAACGATCCTTCGCCACCCAGCACACTCATCAAAAGGAACGGCCAGGTCTTAGCGATCGGATCGGCATGTCCGCGAATTTCCCAGTGTGAAACAGTGAACAAATGCTCGCGCAACAGTTCGGTAAATTTGGCCTGCGCTTTTTGCACGACATGATAGGTCAGTTTCGGATCGACATGCGGGCAGTTGGCACACTCAATCGACTGTTTGATGTGCAGCGGGCGCGGTTTGCCGTCTTTCCCCGGCCGATCATAGTCGTAGACGCGATACGTGGTGTCTGAGCTTTGTTGCGTCTCAAGAATCAGGCAGCCGCCGCAAATCGCGTGAATCGTTCCGCTCGGCACATAGAAAAAGTCGCCCGGTTTAACTTTGACGCGCCGCAGTAAGCTATCCCATTTTTTCGCCTCGATCGCCTCAGCAAACGCTTCGCGCGTCGGCGCAGTATGCCCGTAGACAATCTCCGAACCTTTTTCGCAATCGATCACATACCAGCACTCGGTTTTGCCGAACGGTACATGTTCGTGCTTTTGCGCGTAAGCATCGTCCGGATGCACCTGCACTGACAAATCCGTCCGAGCATCGAGGATTTTCGTTAAGAGCGGAAAGGCCGTGCTCTGATAATGATCGAACAATTCGGGATGCGTCGACCACGCTTCGGTCAATGTTTTTCCCGCCAGCGTGCCATTTTTAATCACGGCCGGACCGTTCGGGTGTGCCGAAATCCCCCAGCACTCGCCGGTCGTCTCGCTCGGAATGTCATAACCGAACAGATCGCGCAGCCTCGTACCGCCCCAAATTTTTTCATGCAGCGCCGGTTTCAGAAACAAAGGCGTTTTATCCATCCTTATCCACTTCTCCCATTGACATTGATATACACTTTATTATACCATTTCCGCATTTTGCTGCGGCGCACCGCCGTTACAGATAGTAAACCGCAGCAATCAAGTGGCAGACAGATAGAGATTGAAAAGCATTGGTCTCTCCGCTTTTTTTCCTAAAATCAGTGCCAATGCGCGCCGTCAAGATTTGGTTACCGAGCGCGGCCGGTCATTCTCAGGTGCTGCGCCTGCGGCTTCCAACGCCCTGCGTGCTAAAATCAGTGCGCCGGTAATGCCCGCATTATCGCCGAGATCGGGCGGGACGATGTAACTTTCGATCTGCTGCGTAATTTCCGGCAGACGGATATACCCGCCGAGCAACTCGAGCACCCGCCTGCGGATCATCGGAAAAAGTTGTTTCTGTTTCATGACGCCGCCGCCCATCACAATCCGCTTCGGCGACAGGATCAGGATATATTGTGCCAGTGCCTGAGCCAAGTACTCCGCTTCAATCTTCCACGCCTGATGATTTGCCGGCAGTTCGCCGGCCGGTTTCCCCCAACGAGCCTCTATTGCCGGGCCGGAAGCCAATCCTTCGAGGCAATCGCGATGATACGGGCAGATCCCCTCAAATGTGTCGCCCTCGATCCGGCGCGGCAGAATGTGTCCCATCTCCGGATGCGACATGCCGTGGAATAATCCCCGGTCGGTAACCAGCCCGGCACCGATCCCGGTACCGACCGTAATATACAGGCAATTATCCAGTCCTTTCGCCGCTCCGCAATACAGTTCACCGAGCGCGGCACCGTTAACATCGGTGGAAAACCCAACCGGGACCTGTAAGGCCTCCTTCATCGTCCGGACAAATGGATAATTCCGCCAGCCCTTTTTCGGCGTCGATGTAATCGAACCATACGTCGAGCTCTTCCGATCAATATCCACCGGTCCAAATGAGCCAATGCCCAGCGCATCAATCTGAAAACTTTTGAAAAATTCGATCACCCGAGGAATCGTATCGTCCGGGACCTTCGTCTCAATTCGTTCCTTAGCCAGTACTTTGCCGCCACCCTCGCCGACTGCACAAATAAATTTCGTTCCGCCGGCTTCAATACCACCTAAATACCTGTCTCTTATACACATCTGACGCTGCCGACGAATAGCCTTG
>UQRJ01000350.1 GCA_900543345.1 uncultured Sporolactobacillus sp.
GAGATGTCTTAGGGTCTCGTGGGCTCGGAGATGTGTATAAGAGACAGTCGTTGAAGTAGCCCAATTTGAATAGCAGTGCTTCATTGCGGACGGTCCCTACCGTAAAGAGGGCGACATTCGCTTCTCGGCCCATTGACATAATGTGATTGATATGCCGGTCTTTTTCTACCAATTCTTTGGTTTCCTGATTGTCGAAAATGACCGGCAGAGGCAAGTAGAGCGGAATTGTATTAAAGGCATGTGCGATTTCGGTTAGAGTTTCATTTGCATAAGTATTAACGGACGAATAAGTGATGCTGCCTTTTAATTGAATCACTTGTACACCCCGTGTTGCTTGCTGATGCATATGAATAGCGACGTGATGCATTGTCATGCCCCAGCTAATCCCCAGCATGTCGCCCTCTTTAATGGTTTCACCTAAATAATCGGCGGTGAATTTTCCCAACTGTGAAATGATATCGGCATAATTGGATGAAGGCGAATAAACGACGTGCGTTTCGTCAAGATGGTATTTTTCACAAATGATTTTTTCAAGCCGATCCTGATTAGCGAGCGGATCGATAATTTTAATCTGGACAAAGCCCTCGTCTTTGGCGTACTTTAACAACCTGGAAACGGTAGGCCGCGAGAGAGTTAATTGTTTTGCGATCTCTTGCTGGCTTTTTTGATCCTCATAATACAGCTTTGCCGCCAGGATGGCTTGTTTGATTTTGCTTTTACCCATCGCAATTCCCTTCGTCCTTTTAGGTTGTTCCGTTTATCCTAACTGGTTTAAGAAACTTGTTCCCCTTTCCGAACCGCGGACGTCAAAATTATCCAATACCGTTTTTCCGATATCCGAAAAAGTCGATCGGATTCCCAACGATTTTCCTTGGCCGAACCGAGGCGAATAGACTAATAACGGCACGTATTCCCTTGTATGATCCGTTCCTTTAAAACAAGGATCATTTCCGTGATCGGCTGTGATGATCAGCAAATCGTCTTCCTTAATCTTGGGCAGTATGTCACTCAGCTGGTTATCGAAATCCATTAAAGCCCGGCCGTAGCCGATCGGATTTCGGCGATGACCGAATTTTGCGTCGAAATCGACGAGATTTGTAAAACAAAGTCCGTTAAAATCCTCGTCCAATACGTTGCTTAAATGATTCATGCCGTCTGCATTGCTCGTGGTGTGAAATCCCCTGGTAATGCCGTGCCCCGAGAAGATGTCATTTATTTTTCCGATGGCAATGACGTCATAGCCGGCTTTTTTTAATAAATCCATATCCGTGTCTTTCGGCGGTTCTAACGTAAAATCGTGTCTCCTCGATGTTCGCATAAAGTGGTCTTTATCCGGCCCAATATACGGCCGGGCGATAATCCGACCGAGATGATAGGGCTCGTCTACCGTTAGTTTTCGCACGTATTTACAAATCTGATATAGTTCTGCCACCGGAATAACGTCCTCGTGCGCGGCAATCTGCAGAACCGAATCTCCCGAGGTATAGACGATTAATTCGCCTGTTTTCATTTGTCTTTCGCCTAATTGCTTAATAACCTCAGTGCCACTCATCGGCTTGTTGCAGAGCACTTTTCTGCCGCTAAAGGACTCAATCTTGTGAATTAATTCGTTGGGGAAGCCATTCGGAAAGGTATGAAGCGGATGGGTAACAGGCAATCCCATCATCTCCCAATGGCCGTCCATGCTGTCTTTACCGGCCGAGATTTCATGCATTTTGCCGTAATAAGCAAGCGGTTTTTGGGCCACCGGGACACCCTGGATCGGGTTGCCTTTTCTAATAGTCGACAGGCCCAGCTTTTGCAGATTCGGGACGTTAAATTTGCCTTGCCAATATTCGCCGATATGCCCTAAGGTATCGGCTCCTACATCGCCGTATTTATCGGCATCGGCGGCTTCGCCAATGCCCACTGAATCAATCACGATAATGTTGATCCGTTTAAATGTCATCTACTATTCCTCCTCATTTGTTTTGTGGCCGGAAACGATGGCTACGCCTGAACTTGTGCCGATACGAGTGGCTCCGGCATGAATCATGGCCACGGCCTGATCGTAAGAATGGATACCGCCGGCGGCTTTTACACCTAAGTCGTTGCCGACAGCTTTTCTCATTAACGCAACATCATCAACGGTTGCGCCAGCTGTTGAAAAACCAGTCGATGTTTTAACAAAGTCGGCTTTTGACTGTTTTGCCAGCCGGCAGGCGCTGACTTTCTCCTCATTGCTAAGCAAAGCGGTCTCAATGATGACTTTTAACTTTCCTCCCTTTCGGTGGACTGCATGAGCGACCGATCTGATGTCGGTTGCGACTTTGTCATCGTGCCCGGCTTTTAATTCGCCGATATTAATGACCATATCCAGCTCATTTGCACCGTTATTCATTGCTTCTGCAGCTTCGAATACTTTCGTACTTGTCGTCGTCGCTCCTAATGGAAAACCGATGACGCTGCACACGTTAACATCCGTGTTCTTTAAGCTTTCAGCAGCGAATTGAACCCAATAGGGGTGAATACATACGGATGCGAAATGAAATTTTTCAGCCTCGCGGAGGATCCGTTTCACATCCGCTTGCGTGGCATTCGGTTTCAGCAGTGTATGATCAATCATTTGTGCCAAGTTCACTATCTCGTCGCCTTCCTTTTTCCTCACTCAATATAGCCTGTCTCTTATACACATCTGACGCTGCCGACGAATA
>UQRJ01000351.1 GCA_900543345.1 uncultured Sporolactobacillus sp.
TATAAGAGACAGGTCTTTAATATTTCGGCTGCGTGCTTCATCCTTCAGCCGATCCGACACATCCATGACGGTTGGGACGCCGACGTCGGATTCGATCAGCAACTCCTCAAGTTCATCGAAAAATTCTTCGTCAACGCTTCGGTATCGCTTCACCAAATTATTCATTTTATCGGCAAAAGACTGCCGTGTTTTTGTCAATCCGTTTTTGAATTTTTCGCCGACCGTTCCGGTACCGCTCCCGATTTTCTTTTTCAGCCTGTCAAAAAAGCTCATGGTCAGTTCCTCCCTTACCTGATCTTCTGTCACCGGCGAATAGGCAGCGGCTCATTTTCCTTCTATCGAAAGCAGTGCTTCCGTATCTTCCAGACGAACGGAAACCAGTTTGGTAACGCCCGACTCCTGCATGGTCACCCCGTAGAGCACATCGGCATGCTCCATCGTTCCGTGCCGGTGCGTTACCACGATGAATTGCGTCTGGGTGCTGAACTTTTTCAGAAAGGCGGCGTAACGATCGACATTGGCATCGTCCAGCGCCGCTTCAACTTCATCAAGGACACAAAACGGTACCGGCCGGACTTTCAAAATAGCAAACAGCAAAGCAATAGCCGTCAGTGCCCGTTCACCGCCGGAGAGCAGCGAAAGACGCTGCAACTTTTTCCCCGGCGGTTCGGCAAGAATATCGATCCCGCTGATCAAAAGATCATCGGGATCGATTAACCGAAGATCCGCCCGACCGCCGCCGAACAGCTCACGAAAGACGGTCTCAAACTGTCGCCGAATTTTCGCAAATGTCTTGGCAAAACGCGTCCGGACTTCCTGGTCCATTTCATGCATGACATTTTCCAATGTCGTCCGCGCCTTGACAAGATCGGCACGCTGCGCGCAGAGAAATTGTTCCCGGTCGTGCACCGTCTTATATTCGTCGATCGCGCCGACATTAACGGTGCCGAGATTCTCCATTTCCCGTTTGATCCGTTTCACTTCGTTCCGCGCTTTTTCCGGATCCATTTTCAGCGGATAATCTTCCTTGGCCGCTTCAAATGTCAGCCGGTATTCTTCGCGCAGCGTATCGATCAGATGATCGAGCCGGACATCCATCCGTCCGAGCTGCACATTCTTTTCCTGAGCCGCCGATGTCACATCTGCAAGCGTTTCGCGACAAGTTTTAATTTCCTTTTCCGCGCCGGCAACCCGGTCTTGCAATGCCCGCCGTTGTTCTTTTTGCTTCGACAGCGATTCAAGCAACTGCTGCTTGTTTTCTTTCGCCTTGTCGATTTGTGCAGTCAGCAGCCGATCGGAGGAAGAGTGGCCGTCCAGTTCACGGTGCAAATCGCGCAGCGAAGTCTCCAAGGCCCGAGCACTATCGCTTAGTTCGGATAGGCGGTTGCGGAAACGATCGGCTTTTTCCTTAAAATGGAGCACTTTCTGTCCCTGTTCAGCCGTCCGGACTTTCAGCGTCGTGATCGCCGATTGCAGTTTCGCTTTTTCCGAATCGCGGTTCTTCCTGCTCTCGGTTAGCCGTTCGATCGCCACATTCAGCTCTCGTTCTCTTTTATCATTTTCCGCCTGTTCTTTGTGCAGGGCGGTTAACCGTGCTTCAATGCGCTGTTGTTCCGCCGCGACATCGCCGGCTTCTCTGGCCAGCAATTCATATTTCTCACGGCAAGCTTTCTCGTCGGCCTCCGCTTGGCGAAGGTTTTCTTCCCATTTACGGTAAGCATCGGCGGCGGCGCGGACACGTTCACGCAGGTTGTCCGTCTCCGATCCGTCTTTGGCAATCCGGGCTTTTAATTGCGAATATTCATGCTGAAGCTTTACTAATGTCGTTTTCATTTCATCGATCTGCCCGGCAATCTTGCGGATCTCCGCATTCCGTGCGAGCGGGCCGCTCTGATTCTTCTTCAAACTACCGCCGGTCATCGCTCCGCCCGGAGCAATGACATCACCGCCGAGCGTTACAATGCGGTGTCGGTAGCCAAGCAGTTTCGCCAGGCGATTGGCACCTGGCAAATCACTAGCGACAACGACCGAACCAAGCAGATGGACGATTGCCGGACGATAGGCCGGCTGCGAGTCGGCCATCTCGTCGGCTGTTCCGATAAATGCCGGATCACCGGCAATCCGAGCGCGTTCGCCGCTGATGAGTTTTCGCGGTTTGACCACTGATAGCGGCAGAAATGTGGCGCGTCCGGCTTTATGTTCGCGCAGGTAACCGATCGCCGCCCGTCCGGCCCGCTCGTCGCTCACAATCACATTCTGAGCGGAAGCCCCGAGTGCGATTTCGATCGCCGGCATATACGGCTCATCGACGCGGATAAGCTCGGCGACGGCACCGTATATGCCTTCGAAGTGGCCGCGATTCTTCAAAATAGCGCGAACCCCTTGATAAAAGCCGGCATAATCTTGCCGCAGCGCCTCAAGCGTATCTTTCTTCGCAACGGCCTGTTCAATCAGCCGACTGATTTTTTCAACGGCTTCTTTTCGCTCGGCACAGTGTTTTTCCTCTTCCTGCAACGCCTGCTGGCGATCAGTCAGCGATTGTTGCAACGCTCGGCCCGTTTCGGCGCAATGGCGCAATTTGACTGTAACAGCCTGTTTTTCGGCGAGCACCCGATCTGTCTCTTATACACATCTGACGCTGCCGACGAATAGCCTTGTGTAG
>UQRJ01000352.1 GCA_900543345.1 uncultured Sporolactobacillus sp.
TCTCGTGGGCTCGGAGATGTGTATAAGAGACAGGTTTTGCTTCAATATGTATACTCATGACGGCGCCTCCATGCCAAAAGATTTGATCGATTCGGATAGATAAATCGATTTCAGTATAGCAGAAACCAGGCACTTTGCGAAGATGCGGCTCCACTTGACAGGAAACAAAAAAGGGCGCATAGTAAACATATGAATAGACATTCATATGTTGATTTTGTTGTAGTTGTACTATCCGTGGATCTGTGGATCGACGATCAATCAATCTAGGAGGAAAAGAAAGGTGATTGGTAATGCCGCAACTGTCAAATGGTCATCATCATCGACACACATCGAATCAACAAGCATTACTCATCGGATTTCTGCTAATTGGCGGATTCATGATCGTCGAACTGATCGGCGGACTATTCAGCCATAGCCTTGCGTTGCTTTCCGATGCGGGGCACATGCTGAGTGATTCAATCTCACTTGGGTTGAGTCTTATTGCGACAATTGTCGGTGCCCATGTTACCGCCAATGGGCAAAAAACATTCGGTTACCGTCGCTTTGAGATCCTGGCCGCGCTATTTAACGGTGTTCTGCTTCTGTCCGTCTCCGCGTTGATCGTCATTGAAGCCGTTTCACGACTGATTAAACCGATTCACGTCGCAAGTACGGAAATGATGATTATCGCGGTGATTGGGTTGCTTGTCAATGTTGTGGTGGCCTGGGTCCTATCACGCGGTGAGTCGAAAGAGAATCTTAATGTAAAAAGCGCCTTTCTGCACGTGATCGGCGATATGCTTGGTTCACTCGGCGCCATCGCAGCCGCCGTATTGATCGGCTGGTTCGGCTGGCTCATTGCCGATCCGATCGCCAGTATCCTCGTTTCGTTGATCATTTTGAAAAGTGGTTGGCAAGTGACGAGGGCAGCCGTCAACATCTTGATGGAGAGCAAACCGGATCAGCTTGATTTGGATGAAGTGCGGTCGAAAATCTGTGCCGTCGACGGCGTGACCGGCATTCACGACTTACATGTCTGGACGATTACCTCCGGTTTTTTCTCGCTCAGTTGCCATTTAACGGTTGCAACCGGAGTGGACCGCGACGCTATTCTGCACCGGGTCGAAGAATTACTGGAGCCGTACCGCCTGGAGCATTCGACGATCCAGATCGAAGGGAGCGCTTTTTCCGGCTGCCGCTCGGACTGCGATCATGAGAAGCAGCGCGCACAGTAGAGTCGTTAAGAAAAAAAGTGAGGCGACGCGCCTCCTTATTTTTATAGGAATAAGGTCAGTTTAAGTGATTTGGGAAGTCTAAAATTAACCCGCACGCATGTGGAACTCCACTGATGTTTCCAGAAAGTTTAGCAACCTCGGGCTTTAAAGTGGATTATTTTCCCAAATGGCTTAGGTAATCGCGTATCTGCTCCGGTGTCTGGTTATCGGCGCGGAGATGGGCGATTTTTTCACCTTTTTTGAAAGCCAGCAGGCTGGGAATGCCGAGTACATCGTATTTTTCTCCTAATGCCGTGAATTTATCACGATCGACCGACACCCACTGGAAAGGAAAATCGCTGACAAGATCGTCGACATACGTGTTCAGCCGTTTGCAATCCGGGCACCAGCTTGTTTCGAATTTTACTATAACCGTGTGCGGACTGTTGATCGCCTGATTGAATGCTTCCGTTGATTCGATGGTTTTCATCATCGCGCCTCTCTCTCATTTTTCTCTCTACTAGTTTACTCATTCTGCCGGAACGAGGCAAATTTTCCGGTTTTGCATGCTTTCAGAATGGAAACATGACGGTCGCGTGCCCAGATTGGCGACAAGGTAAGAATCGGTTAGAATAAATGGGATACAAGAACCGAAATTTCAAAAGACAGGTGAATGAAAATGACCGATGGACGAAGACGATGCGCCTGGTGTACAAGCGATCCACTCTATCTTGCTTACCACGACCGGGAATGGGGACGGCCGCAGCACGATGCACGGGCCTTATTTGAGATGCTTTGCCTGGAAGGCATGCAAGCAGGACTCAGTTGGATCACAATTTTGAAGCGGAGGGAAAACTACCGGCGTGCGTTCGACCATTTCGATCCCCAGTTGATCGCTCAATACTCGCTGCAAAAAATCGACGCGCTGATGCAGAACGCGGGGATCATCCGCAATCGGCGGAAAATCGAGGCGATCGTCGGCAACGCCCGCAGCTGTCTGGCCATTGCGGCTAAGCAGCCGTTTGCCGATTACATGTGGTCTTTTGTCGGCGGCCGGCCGATTCTCCATCATTACTCATCGCCCGGAGCAATCCCGGGGGCGGATGACACATCGCGCCGGATGAGTGCCGAACTGAAAAAGAGGGGTTTCCGTTTTGTCGGTGAAAAGATCTGCTATGCATTCATGCAGGCCACCGGAATGGTTAATGATCATGAAACCGGCTGCTTCTGCTATCAGGAGATTAGCGGTCAATCGAAACAATGACTGTCAGCGAGGCGTCGTCAGAAAGTACGGCTCTTTCTCCACGCCGCTTGGCCAATCATTTCATTTTCACTTTAAATTGATTATAATTCAGAAGGAATGGCTTCTCGTAGATCATCCCGCACTTCGAAAACTGTCTCTTATACACATCTGACGCTGCCGACGAATAGCCTTGTGTAGATCT
>UQRJ01000353.1 GCA_900543345.1 uncultured Sporolactobacillus sp.
CAAGGCTATTCGTCGGCAGCGTCAGATGTGTATAAGAGACAGAGTTTGGCTTGCATCTCGGTCGAAGGCTTCTGCAGCATAAAATCAAGTTCCGTAGGGCGTTCACGGTTCATAAGGAACACCCCGTGATGCGAAGCTTGTTGCGGGTCGGCCCACAATCCGTAGCACACCACATCGGCCTCAGGGATGTCCTGCAAAGGAGCAGTAGCTCTGAGCAGCACATCGCCGCTGCCGGCATGAACGACTAAACTGCGTTTCGCCATACAACCGCCAATGTCAAGATCGCCGGACGTGCTCTCCAGTACCATTTCTTCAGCCATCAGCCGCCTCGCGCGAATATCGCCCGAACGGCTGTGTACCCGGATCATGTTAAACACCACATCCGGCACTTCAATCACGGCGATAAGCCGAAAACGTCGGACAAGGTCGATGAGATTCAAGTTGAACATGCGTCCTGACTTGTCCGCCCGAATCAGCAGTACGTCGCCCTTTCTTTCCATCGCCAGCATCACACCCGCCGCATGGGCTCCATCGCCTTGCAGCGATGCCCTAATCTGTTCGTCTTCCGTCTGAACAAGTTCGGTGTCGATGCCGTAGGTCGCGATATCGATCGTATGGATTCCTTGTCGATCTGCTGTCTTTTCTGCATAAATCGCCATTTATATCTCCTCCCGCCGCGGCCATTGCTTCATTTATCATAATCTTTCCGGTGCACGAATGAATCCGTCTTCGGTCCGATTTATCGCCCGCCAACAGGGAAGTATGGCAACATTATCATTCCGACCGGTCATTGGGAAACAAAATGCCGCTTGTTTTCCGGGCTTGTTCCGTCAAACCGACGACGGTCATGCTCAGCTTCTTCAGTCGCTCATACTCGGCCGTTTCGCGGTGCCGGATGATGTCAATAAAATGACGCGCCTCGTAGATCATGTCATTGGGCACCTGATCCTCGGCCAGCAGCGCCTGCTCCTTCGTATGGGCGTCAATCCACCATAACTGATGAATATTCGACGGGCTGTTGATTCGCAGCGTCCCTTTTTCACCATGAATTTCCGAGGGCAACGAAGAATGAGCGATCTTCGAACAAAGAACTGTGCAAATGAAATCAGCATACTTTAGCACCAGTGTACCGCTGCCGTCGACATTGCTTACCAGTCGTACCGGATAATAATGCACGTCGGTCGGCGCGCCAAATAAGGCGACTGCAACATAGAGCGGATAGACGCCGATATCCTCCAGCGCGCCGCCGGCAAATTCCGTTGAGAAGATGTTAGTCACTTCTCCGGCAAGCAAGCGGTCATAACGCGAAGAATACTGAATCAGCTGCAGCACGGCCGAGCGGGGCACTCCGGCGCGAGGCAGTTCCTGTTTCAGTTTTTGAAACACCGGCGTCCGGATGTTGCGAATCGCTTCAAACAAGAAAACGTCGTGTTCCTCTGCCGCCTGAAACGCTTGCTCTGCCTCTTTGCGGGTGATGAAGATCGGCTTTTCACAAATGACATGTTTGCCCGCTTCGAGCATCACCATAGTTTGCCGAAAATGAAGCCCGTTCGGCGAAGCAATATAAACAAGATCTACATCCGGATTTGCCGCCAATGTCTCCAGTGAATCGAACCACAAATGTCCGCCGTGTTTGTTGCTAAAGACACGCGCTTTCTCTGCCGAACGTGAGTATGCGCCGACAAAATCGAGTCCTTCCGTCTGTTCGGCCGCGTTAAGAAAAGATTCCGTGATCCGGCTTGTGCCGATCGTTGCCAGCCTCATCGCTATCGCCTCCTGAAATATTTTCGTCACCGTCTTTCATTATAAACTAAGCGGTGGCAATCACCACTCTTTCTTGTTTCCGGCAGTCGCCGCCATGCACTTGTGTGAGCATTTGGGCGTATTCATCTCGCCCTTTTGAAAAAGTGTGTCATATTATCTCACAATTTTATTGCATGTACCGGCAGGCGTGCTAAGATAACACTGTAAGCTTTACCACACCTTCTGTTGCAGTTAACCTTAAGTTGAGATGTTCGATCTTGATTAAGGAAACCATCATTTACTCATGCGTGATAAAATGTCTCCACATTTTATCACTATTTTTTTGTCGCTCCCATTCCGACAAAGCAGAGGAGAAGTCGCAGCCATGGGCACCGATTCCGACATCGTTGAGTCGACCGGATGCCGTCGACTGCCGATAATAGGGCAAAATGTGATGATCATCGGCCGCTGCGTGCTCCGAGTGAACTTAAGCTCCTGTCCGATCCGCGTTTCATCCGTTATAATGGTATGGATGGAAGGGCTGCCGTTCTGCCCTCCGGGTAGTACGGCCCCAAGCCGATCGATCGTTAGAGGGGTGTCTCGTTCATGCAACATAAATTTTCCGGTAGATTGATCACGGTGCTGATTTGCCTGTGCCTGATTTTTTCGGTGTTTCCCGGTCGGGTGCCGGTCGCAGGGGCACATGAAAGCTCCGATTCGTTTTTTACATCATTTGAAAAAAACGACCCGCTGCCGCATTGGCGAACCGGCGTCGAGAAAACCAAAGCCGGTCGGCTGCTCGCCGCCGGTATTGCGCCCACTGTTTCATCCAATCTGACAGCAACGGCGGCTGTCTCTTATACACATCTCCCAGCCCACG
>UQRJ01000354.1 GCA_900543345.1 uncultured Sporolactobacillus sp.
CTCGGAGATGTGTATAAGAGACAGTGTATTAGGTGTCGGTATTCTGACATTTTGTGCCGGCCTGCTTGCTTTATATGAAAAAGATTTTCTCGATTCACGTCTCAAGCGGCTTATCGATCCGAAAGAGAAAAAGCGCCGCGATGAATTGAACCGATTTCTTCAAGGGGCGCAAGCGGAGTATACGATGGAGCATATTGAGATCATGCTTCGTCGCGCGGTGATGTCACAGCTTCCGGTTGGGCAGGCGGATGTGGTGACGGTAAAAAAACAGGGCGCCGGAGGGCAAAGCAAAACGTACGACCGATTGAAACAAACGGGCGGTATTCCCGGCATATGGAAAAATGAAGACGGATTTACAGCGGTCCTTCATGAGCATGGGGATACGAAAACGTTATTGAAAACGCGTTGGGTTCGTCCGCGCACTTTGCTGAGCCTGGAGGACCGGATGTGGCTGGAGACGCTGCTCAGTTACGCGCGCGTCGTCGCAGAAAATTTGTATAAATCGGAACGACTGATTCAGGCACTTGGCAGCTTGGAGGCCGACCGGCGCAAAATGTCCGCATCGATGAATCGTTTTTTATTTAAAGTCGCGGAAACAGAGCGGCGGCAGCTGGCGGGCGATCTGCACGATACCAATGTACAGGACCAGCTGGCGATTGCGATGGCTATCGATCTGGAGCGGGGGCGTCCACACGATCCGGCCGCTTGCCGTCTGCTCGCCTATACGCGCGAGCGGATCCTGGATAATGTCGACGAACTGAGACGAATCATCCGTTCCTATTATCCGGCCGCCGCACTGAAGGCAGGTCCGGACCACGCGTTGGCCATTCTATTCGACCGGATTCGTTTGAACGCCGGTTTCTATCTTGAGACGGATCTGGTATCCGTGCCCGCAGGATTGCCGGAGGAAGACGCGCTCTGTATCTATCGAATCTGTCAAGAGTTGCTGACCAATGCCATGAAACATTCGGGAGCAAGGCACGTATGGCTGAAGCTTCGATTCGTCCGGAGACATTGCCGCCTCATTTATCGGGATGACGGGAAGGGAGTGAATGCGGCGCAGATCAGTCCGTCGTTCAGTACGACGGGCCTTGCGGGAATCATCAGCCGTGTTGAAGGATTAGCAGGCCATGTGACGTTGGCCGCGGCGCGCCCGCACGGTTTGCTTGTCGATGCCGCATGGCCGCTGCAGATTAAGCAAAGTTGGAAGGGAAGTGGGGAAAATGACATCGATTCTGGTCGTTGACGACCATGCCGTTGTCGCAAGCGGAACCAAAGTGGTGCTGGAAAATGCCGGTTTTGAAGTCAAGGCGCTGCCGGATGTCCGCGATTTGAAGGCGGAAGTGGGCGCGAGATATTACGATCTCTATCTGGTCGATCTGAATATGCCGGGTATGGATGGCATCGAAGCGGCGGACACAATCTTCCAAGCCGATCCGGATGCCAAAGTAGTGATTTATACCGGCTATGAATCGGAAATTGAGCCGCTGTTTTCCACAATGGTTACGCGGGGAATCGCGGGCATCGTCAGTAAATCCGCCTCTGTCGAATCGCTGATTGCCGCCGTTCGGGCCGCTCTGCGCGACGAAGTCCTGTTACCGATGTGGCTATTCCGGAAACTGGACATTTGCGGGCAGAGCGCGGTCGACAGTAGCGAGAATCTTCATTATTAATCACCTGGAAAAAGAAATTATGGCCGGCGTTATTCACGGAGCAACCAACAAGCAGATCGCCGAACACCTGCATGTCGGTCAACGCACAGTTGAAAAATATTTGACCGGCGTTTTTCGTAAACTGGGTGTTCATTCACGCGCTGAGGCCGCGGATCAAATCGCCCGCTCCAAATTGCTTACCGGTTTTCATGAGTTGCCCGCAGCGGGCGAAAGAAAACACTGAATCGGCTGTCTGTTCATGCGAGGCTGTGCGGGATCGTGCGTGGTCGCGCATTTTTTTTGCGCGATCGCGCATTAATCGTGCGGGTTCAGGCAGCCGGTTTTGTATTATTCTAAATAGAAGGACGGACATCATCATCGCAGTCAAACAAAGAACGAGGGGGGAGCCGCGTTGAATAATCTGTTGGAGCCGGACATTCTCGACTTTTTACTTGCCTATGGGATGATGTTTTCATGCTGTATGATCTGGGAAAAATATATCGGCAAGCGGTTGACGTATCAGCGCGGTATCCTTTTTTCGCTACTGGTCGGCTATCTGCTGATCACCTTGCTTCTGGCGGTGCGGCCGGTTCCGGATGCGATCGGGCTGTACGGACCGAAAATGGCGGCTAATTTACAGCCGCTGCGGACGATTGTTTATCGGCTGGCGTCCGGTGCCGGCCTGGGGTCAATTTTCGCCGGCTTGCTATGTCCTGTTCCGTTCGTGTTTTTCATCGGTTTCCTGACATGCGGCCGGTTGCCCTTCATCGGACTCTTTGGCGTCGGCTGCATCTGTGCGCTGCTGCTGCAAGTGGGGCTTGTCCTACTAAGCGCCGTTCCCGGGTTTCCGGTCCATGTTTTTGATATCGACGAATTACTGCTGAATGCAGCCGGCGTTAGCGCCGGGTCCACGGCATTCGCGCTAATGAAAGATAAAGAATGGATGAAACATTAT
>UQRJ01000355.1 GCA_900543345.1 uncultured Sporolactobacillus sp.
GGCTATTCGTCGGCAGCGTCAGATGTGTATAAGAGACAGAACATGCTGAATCCCTTATTCCTCCTGCTTCTATTTGTTATTTTTTTCTTTGCTTTTCTCAATCCGCTGGGTAATCCCGGCCATGCGGCGGCCACGGCGGCTTATATACACAATCCGCTGACCAATGGTTTCCTGCAAGGCTATAATACCATGGACGCCTTGGCCGGGCTGGCATTCGGCGTCACTATCGTCACGTCGATCAAATTGCTGGGCGTTCGAAAACCGACATCGATCGCCATTGCCGCAACAAAGTCGGGCACAATCAGCATGGGCTTCGAAGCACTTATTTATCTGGCATTAACCTTGATTGGCGCCATGAGCTTGTCTCATTTTAAAATTTCGGCGAACGGCGGCATCGTCTTCACTCAAGTCGCTAATTATTATATGGGCGGGATCGGTGTTGCTTTGTTAGCCACACTGGCTACGTTGGCCTGCCTGACAACGGCGATGGGACTAACCATCGCTTTCGCTCAGGACTTTCACCGTTGCTTTCCACGGATCAGCTACTTGGCGTTTCTGCGTATCACTTGTTTTCTATCGTTCCTGATCGCCAATATCGGCTTAAATCAGATCATTGCCTGGTCGCTGCCGATGCTGATGTTCCTCTATCCGTTGGCGATCACACTGATCCTGCTTTCGATTCTATCGCCATTATTCAAACGGTCGCCGCTAGTTTACCGAACAACGACAATTTTCACCATCATTCCGGCTTGTTTCGATGCCCTGAATGCACTGCCGCCGGTGCTGAATCAAATGGCACCGATCGCACATTTGATTGATTTTGCGAAAAGATTCTTGCCGCTTTATTCAATTGGTTTTGACTGGATCCCGTTTGCTCTGGCCGGTTTCTTGATCGGTCTTGGCATTTATGCCTTCCGTCCGGCTGCCGTTCGTGCTCATGCGACGGACGGTCAGGCGAACATCAATGGCAAATAATCAGTTATTTCGCGAGTATCCGCTAAAAACTATGTTAGATCATCTTACAAAATGAAAATCGCTCTGTCCGATCGTGTTACGATAGAGTTATCAAAGTTTTGATTTAATCATGAAGGGATGGACGACATGGACAAAGATGTAATCAACCTGTCAGTCGTAACGTTTAACGCTGTTTGGGGCGACAAAAAGAGGAACTTGAACCGAATTAAAGGTTATATCGAAAGTGCGGCGAAAAGAGGAAGCGATTTTATCGTCTTCCCCGAGATGGCACTGACCGGTTATGATGATGAGGCGGATAAACCCCTTGAGGAAAAAATGCAATATAAATTGTCGGAAACAATTCCCGGTGAATCAACCGATGCCGTTGCGGAACTGACGCGAAAATACGGTGTCTACGCGGTCTTCGGCATGCCGGAAAAAGATCCCGCCGATCCAGCGAAAATCTATAACGCGCTGGCCATTTTCTCACCGGACGGACTTGTAGGATCATACCGGAAAATGCATCTCCCGGCTCCCGAACCAAACTGGGCAATCCGGGGCGACAAGCCATTTATCCTGAGCACGCCCTGGGGTCCGGTCGGTTGCGCTATCTGCTACGACACCTATTGTTTCCCTGAACTCATGCGCTACTATGCTGCAAAAGGCTGCCGACTTTATATCAATAGCACAGCGCTCGCCAAATGCCACGGCAAACGTTTAGGTACGGCAACGGTCGAAGCCGGCGTCATCCGTGAGGGCATTTACATTGCCTCCGCC
The DNA here is from genome assembly GCA_900543345.1 of uncultured Sporolactobacillus sp. Classification (GTDB taxonomy): domain Bacteria; phylum Bacillota; class Bacilli; order Bacillales; family Sporolactobacillaceae; genus Sporolactobacillus. Next base: position 1,732 of record UQRJ01000355.1, read on the forward strand.
AATCTCGGCGGTAAAGATCTGTATAATGATTTCTGGGGCGGCAGCAGCATCATCGGCCCAAGCCGCAAGACATGGGAACCTTTCTATTACGCCGGCCATAAGTTTGCCGAAGACATCGCCGCCGAATCGGAGATGTTTACCGCCACCATCGACCTGTCGCTGGCGACCCGCTTCCTGTTCAAATACAATCCATCCGTCAACGGCACCGACTGGCGCCCGGAAAAGTACGTCGATCTGTTTAAAGACGCAATGAAGGAGACCAAAACACCCGTTGGAAAATGATTTGCGAAAATAAAGGCTCCTACTAAAGCCAGTAACAGCTTTAATAGGAGCCTTTATCATTTCCGCTAAATTCTGGGTATGGCCACCCCACCTTGTTATATGCGCCCCTTATCTTATTTTTCGATAGGCGGGCAAGCTACTTAAATCGACGGCAACATCTTGGACCGTGGGACCGACAATGACCTTTGCGTGATTCGTCAACGGCTGCCATTTTCCGGTCGGAAAAACGATTTGCCGGGAGTGCGCATGCTTGGTCAGCACCGGGGCAACGAGATAGCGATCGCCAAGCATGAATTGATCGGTTATCGTTTCCAGATGATCGTCGGGGAAGTCATAACCCAGCGGCCGCGTAATCGGTTCGCCTGTTGAAGCCGCTTGTTGAGCCAAAGAAACAATATAGTCTCCTAACTGGGCATGTAAATTGGCCGCGGCTTGGCAATAGGATAAATGTTCTTTATCCAGGACTCTCCACGGCGCCACGGAAAATTGCATCATCGCCATCATCGCCGAGCACTGTGCCGAACGAACGATGAGATCCTGACCCTGTCTCTTATACACATCTGACGCTGCCGACGAATAGCCTTGTGTAGAT
>UQRJ01000356.1 GCA_900543345.1 uncultured Sporolactobacillus sp.
TCGGCAGCGTCAGATGTGTATAAGAGACAGAATTAATAGTCGGTGCGCCGGCTTTTTTTGCTGAGGCCAGACTGCTATAGGATGTTCCAGTCAGATTAATGTACAGATTGCTGAAATCGACTTTTCCCAGTAAGAGGCCGATCGGTGGCATGATGATATCGTTAACTAACGAGTTGACGATCTTGCCGAAAGCAGCGCCGAGAATGACGGCAACGGCCAGATCGACAACGTTGCCCCGGGCAATGAATGTTTTAAATTCCGCTAAGATTTTCATTAACTGCCGCCTCCGCCCGATCGTTTTGGTTTATCAAAAGCATAGCATTTAAAAATATAAAAGAAAAGGGCGCATGTCGGTTTAAATTAAGGAAAATGAGCAAGCTAGGGGCGGGAGGTCGATTCAATTTGCGATGGCAAAATATCATTATCATCTGCTGTGTGCTGCTCGGGCTAACGGTCGCCGCTTATGAAAATCAGTCGGGTAAACCGGCTCACGCGATGGAGAAACGACCGGTCCGGCTGATCGTACCGCTGATGAATGCGAATCATGAAGAGAAAGGCGAGGCCGTTCTTACGGAAACCGATAAAGGCGTCCGGATCGCCATTCATGCCGAAGGGCTGCGGCCGGGCATTCATGCGGTCCATTTTCATGAAATCGGCACATGCAACCCGCCTGATTTCATGTCGGCGGGAAATCATTTCAATCCGAAAAACAAGCAGCATGGATTGAAAAATCCACATGGGCCGCATGCCGGGGATATGGTTAATCTGTTTGCGGATCGGTACGGTAAGGTCGATACTGTACTTTTTAATCCGCGGGTCACGCTGGCAAAAGGAAAAGTAAATTCACTTCGTGACGCTGACGGTTCGGCGCTGATCATTCATGAATGGGGCGACGATCAGAAAACAGATCCGGCGGGTAATTCCGGCGCGCGCGTGTTGTGCGGTGTGGTGAAATAAAAAGGCGAAGGAGCCGAACGGGCGGTTCCTTCGCTTTTCAATAGCAGCAAATGACAAGTTAGCGTTTACTCTGCCAACAACGAAAGCCCGCCGTCGACAGTCAGTGTCTGGCCGCGGATCATGAACGCGGCCGGCGTACAGAGAAAATAGACGGCTTCGGCGATGTCCTCCGGTTCGACAATCCGACCGGCCGGATTACGCTGGGCCGCCTGCTCCAGCAGCTCCTCACGATTGGGAAAATGCTTCAGCGCGTCAGTATCCACGGCGCCGCCGGAAACGGTATTGACGGTGATCTTCATCGGCGCCAGGGCAACGGCCAGATAACGAGTGAGCGCCTCGACGGCGGCTTTCGACACGCCGACGACCGTATAGTTGGGCAGCGCGCGTACGGCGCCGAGACTGGAGATGGCGACGATGTGTCCGCCGCCGTTTTGTTCCATCCGCCGTGCGGCCTCCTGTGCCGCGAACAGATAGGCTTTGGCGTTGATATCCTGCGTCCAGTCCCAATGTTTCTCGGTGATGTCCATCAGCGGTCGCTGCACGCCGGAGGCGGCATTATTGATGAAAACGTCCAACCGACCAAAAACCTTGTCGATAGTCTGGAACAGGCTGTGAATCTGCCCGACTTCGCCGATGTTCGCTTTCACAATCTGTACGTCGGTATTGTAGATCCGCTTGATTTCCGCTTTTGTTTTCTCGGCATTCGTTGATTTGCGTGCATAGTTTAGCACGAGTGCGTAGCCGTTTGCGGCAAATTTTTCGGCGATCGACCGGCCGATGCCGCGCGTCCCGCCCGTGATCAGTGCAACTTTTTTTACCATAACCGATCCCTCCTTATCGTCTTCAATATTTTGGTAATTTTGAAGGCTTAGGTTAGTGTTGTCTCATTTTTGAATCACCGGTGAAAAGCACGTAAATAAATTTTATTTAGGTCTTGACTTAATACCACAAGACTTACTATGTCTCTAAGTATAGCAAATTCACCGCTTATGCATCTCGTTTTCCGTCGAAGTGCATGTGAGCAATCACTGGATGGGACAGGTCCGTAGCTGCAAGCAAGCCGCCGGGCACATCATGTGCTAGAATAATAGATGTGCGTTCGATCACGAAAACGCATGCATCTCTATTTACGAAAGGACCGACCACATTGTCAGAGAAAATTAAATGGGAACCCATTAAAACTTACGATGAAATCTTGTTTGAGCGATATGACGGCATTGCCAAGGTAACGATTAACCGGCCGCGCGTGCGTAACGCCTTTACTCCGAAAACGGTGATAGAAATGATCGATGCTTTTGCGATTGCCAGGGACGACGCCGGCATCGGCGTGATCATTCTGACCGGCGCGGGGACGCTGGCATTCTGCTCCGGGGGTGATCAGAAAGTGCGAGGCAACGGCGGCTATGTCGGCAGCGACAACATTCCGCGGCTGAATGTGCTTGACCTGCAGCATCTGATCCGCGTCATCCCCAAGCCGGTGATTGCCATGGTTGCCGGTTACGCGATCGGCGGCGGCAACGTGTTGCAAGTCGTCTGCGACCTGACGATTGCCGCGGATAACGCCGTCTTCGGACAAACGGGACCGAAAGTCGGCAGCTTCGATGCCGGCTACGGCGCCGGGCTGCTGGCCCTG
>UQRJ01000357.1 GCA_900543345.1 uncultured Sporolactobacillus sp.
CACAAGGCTATTCGTCGGCAGCGTCAGATGTGTATAAGAGACAGTATCAGCCCGCTGTTGTGGAAAAAGGTCAAGAAGGGGCTCAGCGCCGGGCGTGTTCAATCTGTTGCCCTCAGAATGATCATTGAACGTGAAAAAGAAATCAAAACGTTCAAGCCCGAAGAATATTGGACGATCGGCGGCTCCTTCCATGTCGGCGATCAACCGTTTATTGCCGATTTTTATGGCATAAATGGGAAAAAACTGCTGTTAAAAACGAAAGCGGATGTGGAGGCTGTCCTGTCGCGCTTGGCAGGCGATCATTTCATCGTCCAAAATGTGCAGAAAAAACAACGCTTGCGAAATCCGGTTGCGCCGTTTATCACGTCTTCGCTGCAACAGGAAGCGGCCCGCAAGCTGAATTTCCGCGCGAGAAAAACGATGATGATTGCGCAGCAACTTTATGAAGGTATTGAAATCGGCAAGCAGGGTATCGTCGGTCTAATTACTTATATGCGTACGGATTCCGTACGTATTTCCGATTTGGCAAAAGCCGAGGCTAAAAAATATATTGTTGAGTCCTTCGGCGAAAATTATGTCGGCACGCAGAAGACGAAGCAGAAAAAGAGTGAAAATGTTCAGGACGCACATGAGGGCATTCGTCCCACGTCCGTTTACCGGCAACCAAAGGACATCAAGCCGTACTTGAACAACGATCAGTACAAGTTGTACAAGCTGATCTGGGAACGGTTTGTAGCCAGTCAAATGGCTCCGGCTATTCTGGACACGGTACGTGCCGATCTGGTTCAGAATGGCATCACATTCCGGGCCACCGGTTCGAAAATCAAATTTCGCGGCTTTACAAAGATATATATCGAAGGCAGCGATGAGAAAAAAAGCACGGATACGTCGCGGCAGAACGATTTGCCCGATCTTTCCGACGGGTTGGCCGCCTTGCTTGAGAAAACGGATCCGAAGCAGCATTTTACGTCGCCGCCTCCCCGCTACACCGAAGCGTCGCTGGTCCGGAAAATGGAAGAAGTCGGCATCGGCCGCCCATCCACTTATGCGCCGACCATCGATACGCTGCGGCGGCGAAATTACGTATCGATGGACGCCAAGCGGTTTGTACCGACAGAACTCGGCGAGATTGTCATGAAACTACTCGTAGAGTTTTTTCCCGACTTTATCAATATCGACTTTACTGCGCAGATGGAAACCAGTCTCGATGAGATAGAGGAAGGGAAAAAGGACTGGATTTCAACGGTCGACGGATTCTATCAGAATTTTTCCCAGCGGCTGTCGACAGCGGAAAAGGAAATGGAAGCTGTAACGATCAAGGATCAGCCGTCCGGAATTATCTGTGAAAAGTGCGGACATGAGATGGTTTATAAAATGGGCCGGTTCGGTAAGTTCCTTGCCTGTTCCAATTTTCCCGCCTGCCGAAATACGAAACCGATCTTGAAAAAGACCGGTGTACGCTGTCCGAAATGCGGAAAGGGTGAGGTGGTCGAGCGTCGCAGTAAGAAGCATCGGCTTTTTTACGGTTGTGACCGTTATCCGGAATGTGACTTTGTCTCGTGGGATAAACCGATCGCACGGCATTGCCCGAAATGCGGTTCTTATTTAGTCGAGAAAAAAAGCAAAGGTGGAACAACGGTTCAATGTCCGAAATGTGATTATAAGGAAGGCGCTTCATAAGCGGCCGCTCATTTATTCTAATGAGCAATGAAAGGAGGATTTGCCTGCCGATGGTCAATCAAACGGTGGCGGTGATCGGAGCCGGCCTTGCCGGCAGCGAAGCCGCCTGGCAACTTGCCCGCCGCGGTGTCCCGGTCCGTCTCTATGAAATGCGCCCGGTCCGGTCGACGCCTGCCCATCAAACGGATCAATTTGCCGAGCTTGTCTGTACCAATTCTTTGCGTTCCGATCAGTTGACCAATGCAGTCGGCATCTTGAAAGAAGAGATGCGCCGCCTCGGCTCGATAATCATGCGCGCGGCTGATGCTTCCGCCGTTCCTGCGGGCGGTGCGCTGGCTGTCGATCGGCACGAATTTTCCCGCCGCATCACGGAATGGATTACGGGGGTTTCCAATATCGAAGTCGTTCGACGGGAAGTCACCGAGATTCCGGATGGTCCGACCATTATTGCCACGGGACCGTTAACGGCGCCGAAACTTTCCGAGCAATTGAAAACACGCACGGGTGAAAATTATTTATACTTTTATGACGCGGCGGCGCCGATTATTGCGGGAGATTCGATTGACCGCGCTAAAGTCTACCTTAAATCGCGGTATGATAAAGGGGACGCCGCCTATCTCAATTGTCCGCTGAATCGTGAAACGTTCGAGCGATTCTACCGGGCGCTCATTGCGGCAGAAACGGCACCGCTGAAATCGTTTGAGAAGGCCTGCTATTTTAACGGCTGCATGCCGATCGAAATCATGGCCGGACAAGGGACCCGAACGCTACTGTTCGGCCCATTGAAACCGGTCGGACTCGAAGACCCGCAGACCGGTCGGCGTCCTTATGCCGTCGTTCAATTACGCCGGGACAACGCGGCGGGAACGTTATATCTGTCTCTTATACACATCTGACGCTGCC
>UQRJ01000358.1 GCA_900543345.1 uncultured Sporolactobacillus sp.
ATGTCTTAGGGTCTCGTGGGCTCGGAGATGTGTATAAGAGACAGGGATAACACCGTTGCTGTCCATATTCGTAAGATTCGGGAAAAGATTGAGATCGATCCAAAAAATCCGCGGTATCTGAAGGTGGTGTGGGGCATTGGCTACAAAATGGAGAAGTAAGCTGGCTCGCGCTGCGGGACCGGGAAGCACAATTCTTGGCATCTCAATGCTTGTGCTCGTACTGTCAGTATTTCGGCCGTTTTTGCTGAATGCGTTTGAGTCGACCGATGATTTTCAGCAAGGTTTTGCCGATTTTCAATATGTGCTCGGTGTGACCAGGCTGGATCATCCGTCGTTGTCCGAAGTAAAAAAACTGCCGATCGAGGCGACGGATATTCGTGCCTATCGCTATGAGAACGGCGATCGGATCACACAACTGTCGCGGATTCGTCAAGCGTACCAAAAAAGAATCAAACAGGCAGAGGCAAACAAGGAAACGGAAACGGTAGCGATGTTAAAAAAGGAACGTGATCGGAAAACGGATCGTATTGAACGGATCTTTAAAAGCGATAAATACGTGATCGGCTTAATCCGCAAACAACGTGTGGACAAGATCAGTGCGCTCTACCAAGCAATTAATAATTCTGAAGAAAGCGATCTTCAGGAAATGGGCGCGGTTTATAAATACCGACTGACCGATCGGAAAACCGGGCGGGTTGTCACCAATATCCCGCGAGCCACCGATGAGCAGAAAGTCGATAAAAGATTTGCGAAAACCTATCGTGCCTATCCGGGAAATCAATATACGGATAGTCCGTTTGCTCAGAACGATGACAATGTGATCAATCGGGTATTTCAGTTGGCGTCGCATGACTATAAAGGAGAAATCTATATTCCCAAGGGTGCATCAATGGAAAAAGTTGGGGCAGACGCCGATTATCGCGGCTTCGCTACGACAAAGACGACAGGCTACGTACTGCTCGCATTCGGCCTGGCACTGACGGCCGTCGGCTTTTACTGTATCCGCCGGTACGCCGTGTTCCGACTTGCGGGGCTGGACGGGATTCGGACGCGTTATCGGCGGCTGCCGCTGGAAGGGCGGCTGGCGATCTTGCTGTTTGAGCTGCTGTTCTTTTTTACGGTGCTTGAGCACACGAACTTTTATGGTTTTTCAACCGAAATTCACTTTCCGATCTTCGTACCACTGATTGGTCAGATCGGTAACCTGGTGCTGTTTTATACTGGTATCGTCATCGCAATCACTACACTGCTCTATCAGCTGCAATGGCTGGCCGGCACGCTGCACGATCCGGCGAAGCGGAAAAAAGATCTAAGTCACAGTCTGGCCGCGCAGGCCAAGCGAATGTTGCATGAGCTGCTGGTTGCTCCGTTCATCGGCGTGCGGGCGCTCATTCTGGCGGCACTTTTTTTCCTCATCGGTATCGTTTTTACGCTCGGTCTGCGGTATGAAGATGTCACATTGATCTGGGTGTTTCTTTTCTGTACGGCTGTACCGCTGCTGTGGATGACGTTAAAACGGGCTGTGCTGCTAAATCGCATTTTCAACAGTGCGCGGGATGCCGATGACGGCAACGAGGGAGCGGATTTGCCGGAGGAAGGAAGAGGAGTAATGAGCCGGTTTGCGCATTCGCTAAACCGGCTGCGGCGCGGCATTCGCGCTTCACGCAGTCAGCAGCTGAAAAGCGAACGACTGAAGACCGAGCTGATTACGAATGTCAGTCATGATCTGCGTACGCCGCTGACATCGATTCTGACTTATAACGATCTGCTGCGCAAACCGCATATCAGTGAAGCGGAACGGCAGGATTATCTGGCGGTGATCGATCGCAAGGCGAAACAGCTGAAGCGGTTGATCGACGATTTGTTTGCAGTGTCGAAAATGGCGAGCGGCGCGGTTCAATTGCACAAAACTGTGCTTGACCTGAATGAATTGCTTACCCAGGCGCTCGCCGAGTATGATGAGGCGATTACCCGATCGAAGCTCGATTTTCATGTGCGATTGCCGGATCAGCCGCTAAACGTCGCTGCCGACGGCCGAAAACTATGGCGTGTATTCAGTAACCTGATCGGCAACATTCTTAAGTATTCGTTTGCGGGAACGCGCGTGTATATTATCTTGGAGAAGCACGATCATGAAGCGGTAGCGACCTTTAAGAATATTACAAAATATGAATTGGGCGACAACGTCGACGAACTGTTTGAACGTTTCAAGCGCGGCGATGCGTCGCGTCATACCGAAGGTTCCGGACTCGGCCTGGCTATTGCTAAATCGATTGTCGATCTGCATGACGGTCGGTTCATCATCGCGGTCGACGGCGATTTATTTAAAGTGACGGTAAAACTGCCGGTCGGGTCGGCCTGACGATCGGCGACGTTTTAAAGCAAGGGATTGGGAGTGTGGCAGAAGCGATCCTGCTTCCGGATTGCTACGGACGACTGACAGAAAGCGAAGAGCGTTATAGGGAATGTTGAACTGGCCGCTTGGCGTGATATTTGTCACATCAAGCGGCTTTTGCGTGCGCCCGGCATGGGCGACAGCTTGGCGGTGAAAGTCCGCTACAGGCTTGGCA
>UQRJ01000359.1 GCA_900543345.1 uncultured Sporolactobacillus sp.
GTCAGATGTGTATAAGAGACAGGTATTATGATTATTATCAGAGAAATCGACCGGGCTGTAAAGTTTTTGCACCGCACCCGCACGAAAAACAGCACATTGGTTGGAAAAAGGAGTGCCCCGCTCGGGCACTCCTCTTCGACTTTCACTTAAAAATTAATGAGCGATAATACATCGTAATCTTTGATAACATTTCTGCCGTTCAAAGCGGTCAGCTCGATTAGGAAGGCAATGCCTGCCACTATGCCACCGAGTTCTTCGACCAGCCTGATCGTCGCATGAATGGTCCCGCCGGTCGCCAGCAGATCATCGGTGACAAACACGCGCTGTCCGGGTTTAATGGCGTCCCGATGAATACAGAGCTGATCAATACCGTATTCTTTTTGAAAATCCACCGTCTTGACATCGCGGGGAAGCTTACCGGGCTTTCTAACGGGCACAAAACCGACGCCAAGTGCATAAGCAATCGGCGCACCGATAACAAAACCGCGCGCTTCGGGACCGACAACGACTTCCGCATTTTTCGACCGGGCAAAGGCGGCCATTTCTTCGATAGCCGAGTGATAGACCGGCCCGTTCTGCAGTAGCGACGTAATATCCCTAAAGTTAATCCCCTTGGTTGGAAAATTCATGATCGATGTGATGTACTTCGTGTAATCCATTCGTCTTCTCCTCCGGCTCAGTCGTCTGGGCCCTGTTATGCATGATTTTCGAAAACCACGCCTTCAGCGACGCTGCCGGACCATAGCAGAAAAACTCTTCAAGTTTCAACTGGTTCTTCTCTTGTCGATAAGTCGGTGAATTCGATAGCGGCGCTTTTTCCGGCGCGGTCACTCCGCGCAGGAATCCATTCTTTATTTTAACAAAACCCAATTCAAAAAACACCTTTGTCATAAAATAAATCATTCGTTCGGTCCAGCCTTTGAATCTGGCAATTTGCGCGACCATTTTTTTGAGATTCATTGTTTTTTCCCGGTGAATGACCGCGTAATACCAGGCGAAGTCGCCGCGAGCGGGAAAAGGCGTAAAATAGTGCTCGTCATGATGATCAAATACGGCATAAATCCGGTGGATCTTCGGATTCGACGATAAAACGTCGGTCAGCTGTGCGACATGATCCGGAAGATCGAGAAAAACAATACCGGGGCGATCAACAGTAAGTCCCGGCCGATAACGCAGTGGAGATATCCGCAAATGCAGACGTTCAACGGTCTCTTCACGAAAGGCAAGCACGGCCGCCGATTGGTTGAGCCCTTCCAGCCGGCTTTGCAGATTTTGCTCCGATCGCCAGTCGAAGAGTTGAAGCCCGCCAACCTTGAGATCCTCAATCATTAACTGCGGCCGCCGAAATCCATTCCATTCGTTGATCGTGCATTCACCGACTACACTCACCCGATCGGTTTCGGCAATCCGCAAGCAGAGATTGCCGAAACCAAAACCGATACCGTCGATCGCTTTACGATTTCCTTTCAAAGACATCTTAAGATGTGCGCCGTCTCGTCCGACAGCCTTTATCCGTACTGGAGCGGCTCCATCGATTAGAAATAAAGGTCGTGGATTCCCCGTGCCGAACGGTTCCAGAAGCGAAAGCTGATCGACAGCCAGTGTATCCGGATCAAAGCTTCCTTCGACCGGCAGTTTCGGTACAAGCGCCTCGCCTGTCAGCCGCTTGCCGGCATAACGGACAAAAGCCTCGCGAAACCCGTCGATCTCTGTTTCGGGCAAGGACAGACCGGCAGCCATTTTGTGCCCGCCGAATTGGGTCAGAAAATCACCGCAGGCCGATAATGCACGATAAAGATCGAAACCCTCGATGCTCCGCCCCGAACCCTTGGCCGTTCCCTTATCCGGATCAATACTCAGAATAATTGTCGGCCGATGATAGTCAGCTACTATTTTCGACGCCGCAATACCGATGACTCCCTGATGCCAGCGCGGGCCGGCAAGAACAAACGCTTTATCGCCTCTTTGAAAGAATGCCGATGCCTGACGGTCCGCTTCCTTCGCGATCCGATCAACCAATGCCTTTCGCTTCCGATTCAACTCATCAAGCTGCGCGGCAAGTGTCGCCGATACCCGCGAATCGTCCGAAAGCAGTAACTGCAGTGCCGGTGTCGCGTCAGCCAATCTTCCCGCCGCATTTAGACGCGGTGCAAGTTGAAAACCGACGGCTTCGCTGTCGATCTTACCGTGCATACCGGCTTGATCCCGCAACGCATCGAGGCCGGGGAGTGAACCCTGTTCGATCAACTCCAGTCCTTTAGCGGCAATTAGTCGGTTTTCGTCCCGCAGCGACACGAGGTCGGCAATCGTGCCAACGGCAGCCAAGGCAATCCATTCTTTCGCAAATTGATCGGACGAGCAGACAGCCTGCGCCAGTTTCAACGCCACACCGGCGCCGGAGAGTTCCTTGAATGGGTAGCTGCAGCCGGGCTGTTTCGGATTAAGAACGGCAAGTGCTTGAGGCAGCCTCTGTCTCTTATACACATCTGACGCTGCCGACGAATAGCCTTG
>UQRJ01000360.1 GCA_900543345.1 uncultured Sporolactobacillus sp.
CAAGGCTATTCGTCGGCAGCGTCAGATGTGTATAAGAGACAGCGTAGCTTGAGGAGGGTCATTTGCCCCGATACGCAGGAGGAATACGCAGCCAGCCTCGTTTTTCCGACAGGTCGGCCATTTCCTGATTAAAGATCATCACATCCGTCATGATCTTGAAGAAAATCATTTGCAGATCTTTTCGCAGGCACTGGCTTAATGCGCTTGCCGTCATACCGAAAGCCAAAGTAGCATTGATTTGGATCGTATTAACGATTTCTTTCTCAGACGGCCGGATACCGGCGGGAATGGTTTCCGTATCGACAGGCGGCCTGCGTGTATAACCGTCGGAAGGGGAAATCCGTTCATCTGCCATGAATTCATCTAACATTTTTTTGTGGAGCAGCGCCAGCTTCTGTGACCTTTTGATCGTATTGAGGACATCCCGGTCCTGTGCCTGATTGATGACAATCTCGCAATAACTCAGCACACCGTCGAGCTGCGTCTGATAAAGCCAGCAGGACATGGCTTCCCCGACATGGACCGGACGTTTCCGATTATCCGCCATCGCTCCGATGACATTTAGTGTTGCTTTGGAAATATCTTTGATATTCGGCATCGCAAGAGTTCCTTTCATTGATAGATATTCGTTAATCTGTTCATGATCGGCGGAAATATGCACTGACCGATCAGTATGAAAAAATTGCCGTCACGGGTATATTCGTCTTTTGCCAGGGAATGATGGAATAAAAAAAGAACGCCGAAGTTCTTATGCTGTCGGTTCAAGGGCGGTCCGTAGGCCTCCGCCTCCCAGAACTGTCAGCGGCGTTTTATTTTTTGTTAAGAATCAGGTTGTATACTTTTATCAACTTCAAGAAGGGGTGATCCATGTGAGAAACAAATTATCATATCGTCAGCTCGTCGAACAATACAAGCGGGAACTTTTAAGCAATGAGGACGATCGCAGACGAATCGATCAATTGGTTGAACTCAAATTCATGAACGCAGATCAAAAGACCGCTCGGGAAAGGGCGTGATCAAGCGCCCGTAAAGATAAACTAAAAAAGATCATTATCGGTAGGGTCATGCTCGGCCGGATGCCGTGCATATGACGTTCGACTCTTCTTCCGGTAATGATCTTTTTGTTTGCAGTTGCGGCAGTCGGCCGTTGTCCGATTCCTATTTCGCAGTGCCGTCACTTTTTATGGTACAGGATATCCGTTCGTTGCTGCAGAAAGAGAACCGACCGCGGTTAGATAAAATATCGACAATCCTGACATCATCCTTGTTAAGACCTCATGCTTGTGCCAATTTATGGTTCGGCTCCTCAAGCAAATGGCCCGAGCGGAAATGACTATCAGTGGTTTCACCGTTTACGCCGATTTCTACATCCATAATAGCCAAGAAGGCGCATTTCCATTTTAAACCGTACGGATCGTGCATGGCTAATCGGCGGCTCCGCAGATCCAAGCGGTCGGGATAACCGATTTTGTGCTTGATTAAACCGTCCTTGAAATAGAAAAGATCGATCGGCAGTTTTTCCGCGATCGCTTTCCGTATCACCCGTTCCATCTCTTCCAGTTTATCTTCAGCAAGAACGGGCCGTCCGCTTCGTTGCTTGTCGAGCTTGTGTTTCTTTAGCGCGGCGACGTGTTCCGGCAGCATCATCCGGCTGGATTCCCAGCGCAGATTCGATCCGGGTGTCAATTTGTTGGCCATATGATCACCTCATCATCCATTGTAGGGAACGCGTGTTCCCTATTCAATCACAATTTTTTTCCATGTGTCGATTTTACATCGCGATGGATCATAAGATCGTACGGTGACTTTGTCCAGTCAACGTCCGATCAAAAAGCGGGTTCGACTGTATTTGTAATGTTAACCTAATGTGCTATAATCGAAAACGTCCAATCATTCTACCTTTTAATGTGGTTAGGGGGGTTATGATGGAGAAGGTTGTACGATCCACATTGAGTGAACAGATCACTCAGCGAATTCAAAGTAAGATTGATCATGGCGAATGGCCTGTCGGGACATGCATTCCTTCGGAGAAAGAACTGGTTCGCCAATTCGGCGTCAGCCGCAACACAGTCCGCGAAGCCGTGCGTTCTTTTGTTCATTCCGGTATGATGGAAGTTCGTCAGGGTGACGGCACATACGTTATATCGGGAAGCGGTCTGAAGTCGGCGCTGCGCCGCCAATTCAGTCGGTCGAAATGGCGAGATACGTTGGAGGTTCGCTTGGCATTAGAAATTGAAGGAGCCAGACTGGCGGCAAGTAGACGCACGGAGCCGGATCTAAGTGCGATCCGGTACTGCCGAATCCGCTGTGAGTCGTTGAGTCGGACAGAAGACAAACAGGCGTTCGTCGAAGCAGATGTGGCTTTGCACTGTGCCGTCATTAAAGCTGCCCATAATCAGATTTTAGATGAACTGTATCGGCAAATGTGCGATCTTGTTCCGTTCACAATAGCGCCTGTCTCTTATACACATCTCCGAGCCCACGAGACCCTAAGACATCT
>UQRJ01000361.1 GCA_900543345.1 uncultured Sporolactobacillus sp.
TACACAAGGCTATTCGTCGGCAGCGTCAGATGTGTATAAGAGACAGATAATAAGATGAGAAATTTAATGATTCACCTTGCTTCTGGACAAAATCTCGACGATCTGGTCAGGCTAACGGATAAACAAGGCATATTAAATCGTCTGATGGAGACGCCTTCATAATAAGCCGAATCCGAATCGGGAGGAGAAAAGAAATGGGTATTGTCAGTCCAAAGTTGATCTTCGCCAATATGCAATTTGCTGATTGTCGGCAGGCAATCAGTTATTTGGCCGATCAATTGTATCATAACGACTATGTCAAAGCGTCATTTAAAGCGTCAATTTTAAAACGGGAAGAAGCATTTCCTACCGGCCTTCCCGTCGGAGAAAATGCGGTTGCCATTCCGCATACCGACTGGCAAAATGTCAATCGTTCGACAATTGCCGTCGCAACTTTAACCAAGCCGGTACTGTTTCGCAACATGGCGGCTAAACAGCAGACACTGCATGTCCGAATTATCATCATGTTGGCCATCAATCATCCACACGGACAGGTTAAATTGTTGTCGCGCGTCATGCAGCTCGTGCAGAATAAAGAACATTTGGACCGATTGTTGAGTTATAAAACAAAGAAAGCATTGTATGAAGACTTTGATCAGGAGTTTGCCGGATTACAGCTGGAGACTTGAAAAGGTCGCTTTCAGCAAAACTGAAATCACAGTCCCGATCGATTTTCTTTCCGATTATTCGGTCGTCTCAATTGCCGGAAGCTATTTGCGCCCTGTTGAATTACATTTTCTGATATATATATAAATTTATGCTAATTAGTAACCTATTTATATCACACAAAGAAACAGTCTATTTTAGGAGATGGTAAAAATGCATGTGATCATTGATGCGATTATGTATATCGTCAATCTCGGCCCGACCGTGATGATTCCGATCGTGATGCTGATATTTGGGCTTTGCGTAAAGGTTCCGTTTACCAAAGCGCTCCGCGGCGGTTTAATGGTCGGTATCGGTTTCATTGGCTTAAATGCTACGGTGACCATATTGACCAATGTTATGAATCCAGCGATTAAAAACATGATCGACGTCTTGCACTTGGATCTGCGGGTCATCGATGTCGGTTGGCCGTCGGCGAGCGCCATTGCCTACGGAACGGCCGTTGGCGTCAGCATGATTCCATTAGGGATTCTGATCAACATTTTGATGCTTATGTCGAAGACAACCCAAACGATTGATGTGGATATTTGGGATTTCTGGCATTTCGCCTTTAGCGGATCGCTTGTCTATGCGCTATCGCATGATATTGTTCTGAGCCTTTTTCTGGCAAGCGTGAATATGATTGTCATCATGGTCATTGCCGATCGAACGGCACCGTTGTCGGAGAAATATTTGAACCTGCCGGGCATTTCGATTCCACACGGGTATGCGGGTTCTTTTGTTCCTTTTGCTCTTGTCATTAATTGGATTCTGGAACGTATCCCGGGCATTCGTAAAATTCATCTCAATGCCGAGGATTTCAATAAAAAATTTGGCGACTGGGGTGAACCGACACTGCTTGGGTTTGTCATCGGTTTAATCATCGGCGGTTTGTCCTATCTGCCGGTACCCGGGTTGACACTGAGCGATAAAATCGGCAAAATGCTGCTGATTGCCGTGACGATTTCCGCTGTCATGGTGATCACGCCGAAAATGGCGGCGCTGCTGCTGCAGGGCGTTGTTCCGGTTTCCGGAGCGATCCAAAAAATAACCCAGAAAAGATTTGCCACCAATCGGAAAATTTATATTGGTCTCGATACGGCAGTCGGTATCGGCAATCCGGTGGTTCTAGCCTGCGCCACGTTAATGATTCCGGTCGCCATCGTTTTTGCTTTTATCTTGCCCGGAAACCAATTCCTGCCCACCATCGGTTTAGTCGGTTTTGTCTTTATGTTTCCGCTTATTGTTTCTGTTGTACACGGTGATTTTTTCCGCTCCTTTATTATCGGAGCCATTAATGTGGTCATTGGGTTATGGATCGGCACTGCCTTGGCGCCGCTGATTACCAGTGCCGCACGTGCGGCGAAATTCCCCATACCGAAGGGTTCGTCGCTCATTTCGAGTATTGATTACGGTTCGAATCCATTTCCGTGGTTTTTTATCCAGATTGCCCAAAATAAATGGATTGCCTATCTGATCGGTCTTGTCATTATTGTTCCGCTGCTTCTATGGAATCGGAAAAAGATCAAGCAAGAAGAGGATAAGCCGCAACAGGGCTAACACTAGTGACCGGTTGCATCGGCCACTGAAGGAAAAAGATCTCACCTCGGGACATGGTATCACGACAAATGAATTTAATTCAGGAGGGTTTTCAAATGAAAAAAATATTAGTTGCTTGTGGAGCCGGAGTGGTCACCAGTACGATTGCTGTTAACAAAGTCGATGAAGGACTCAAATCGCACGGCATTTCTTCCGATCAATATAAAGTCTGTCTCTTATACACATCTCCGAGCCCACGAGACCCTAAGACAT
>UQRJ01000362.1 GCA_900543345.1 uncultured Sporolactobacillus sp.
AGGCTATTCGTCGGCAGCGTCAGATGTGTATAAGAGACAGCCTCCTTCCGCAATGAAGAAGGAGAGCTGGATTTCAGCTTACCAATGCGAAAAACGCAGATCCATTCCTCGATTCCGTACGGTTGTTTTCAGAAACTTTACTGGGGCGACCTATTCTCCCTGCGGGTCGGTCTGGAAAACCGGACGACCGGGGAAGTACTGGAAAGCGAGCATTTGTCGTTGATCGCGACGAAAGACGGCAAACTTGATCTGTTGACAGATGCCCAACTGGAAGCTTACCTGAATAGCGACATTCCCGGAGCGGAGCAGACAACGAAAATTTGGACACGAATGGAACTGGGCGCCGGTAAAAAAACCATCTTGACCAGCGGTGTCAAGCGGCTGGAAAAGCTGGCGGAGCATCATATTCCGGAAGCGGCGGAGAAGCTCTATGAGCTGTTCCGCGACGGTCGGCTTGTTCCGGCGGATGAGGCTAAAGCACAAAAATGGCTTGAGACATATGAACAGCTGAAACGTCTGGTCGATATGCATGAGGACGGACAGAATCCGGAAGACATGCCGGATGCCGTAACGGATGAAGCAACGTTGCACAAGTGTGAGCAATTCGCTAAAGCGGGTTATGTGCAGGCCAAATGGTTGATCTATTCATTCAGCCGCACGCCGGCAGGCAAATCATACGACCGCGATCGGGCGTTTAATCTGCTGAAATCGGCGGCTGCCGACGGCTTGGAACAGGCGGTGGAAGCCCTGGCGCCGGCCTACGCCGATCACGAGGTCTATCTTTCACAAGAAAATGTCCGCGATTATATGTCGGTGCTGATCAAAGCGGCTGAGAAACGGCAACCGTTGGCTGAATTTCTGCTGTATCGGATCTATTGCAGCGGCGATTGTCTCGGTCAGTCGGTCGGGAAAGACCAAAAAAAAGCATTTGTCATGCTGCGCGCTTCTGCGGAGGACGGAAAAGCGGAGGCGGCTTACGCGCTCTGGCAGTCGTTCGAGAAGGGAAATGAATTTCTGATGGAGCGGTCGGATGCGCTGCAATGGCTGACTCAGGCGGCCGAGCGCGGTCTCCCGCAAGCCGAAGAACGCATCGGCGATTTGTTTATCGACGGTAAATATTTGAAAAAAGATAATGAAAAAGGCGTGCGCTATCTGGAGAAAGCCGCGGCACATAATAATTGGGATGCACAAATCAAGCAGTTTCAAAGTTATAAACAAGGATTTTACAAAGACATCCTCTTTGAAAAAGATGAAGAGAAGGCTTTTTCACTGCTGCGCCGCTTTGCCGAAGCCGGCAATCCGAAGGCCTGCTTAATGATCGCCGATTACTACGAGAACGGCAATGCGATGCTGATGGAACATCGGGAAGTGCTCGGCTATCTGCGCCGCGCGGCGGATAAGGACTATGAACCTGCGATGTTCCGATTGGCGACTGTTCTGCTGGACGGTTATTATGTGAAACGAAGTACCGGCGCCGCCAAAAAATTGTTGGATCGTGCTGCTGCTTCCGGCAATCCGGATGCGCAATTTGCTCTTTATCAGTACTATCGTTCCGGATATAAATCGTTGAAGAACAAGCAGCCGAATCTCGAGCGGGCGTGGCGCTGGCTGACCAAAGCGGCCGCTTCATTGCCGGAAGCGCAGTATGAGATCTGGGCGCTTGATCGCCAGGAGCGGCAGGAAATGGGGATCGACGAGAGCGAGGCAACGGACTGCCTCTTTCGCAGCGCCGAACAACGATACAGTCCCGCACTCTACCAAGCCGGCTTGCTGCTGGCCGACGGCGAACGGATTGCCAAAAACCCGGAGCGCGGTATTCAATTGCTTGAGGATGCTGTCCGGTTGCGTAATCCCGAAGCGATGTTCACGCTTTCCAAGATTCGTCGGACCGGTACATTCGGTGGAAAAACCGTCGGCAAAAACGAGACGGAAGCGGAGCATTTGCTTATTCTCTCCGCGGAACTTGGCTATCGGCCGGCTTGTCGGCGCATTGCCGAGCTCTATTCGGAAGGCCGGCTGTCCGACGAGTCGGTGCTATGGGTTAGGACGGCGGCGGAACGAGCCGGAATAAATTTTAACATGTTCGGTTCAAACAAGGCGGAGCGCGAAGCCGCCGCAACGAAGAAAGAATCATAAGGATTTCTTAAACAGTAACAAGCCTAAGCGGTCTATCCCTTTCTTTTGCCGGGTAGCCGCTTTTTTTAGCTCGGCGCGTGATCTCGGCCTGTTCATCATTTTTTATTTCCGACGATATTATGCGGACAGGCGTAACCTTCTATTTATGGCGATCGGCAGTGAAAACGGTTATTTTAAGCATTTCTGTGCGATCGGCGCCTGCTGCAAAGGAACCGCGGCGCATTGTCGCTTTTTCCCCGCGGCGGATTATGATAATATAGCCGTTAGGACGCAAAAAAGGCGGGATGACAATGTATCCGGCTGTCTCTTATACACATCTCCGAGCCCACGAGACCCTAAGACATCTCGT
>UQRJ01000363.1 GCA_900543345.1 uncultured Sporolactobacillus sp.
AGATGTGTATAAGAGACAGGCATAGAGTCGGCCGACCGTTTGCAGCGTCTCATCGATCGCCTGCTGATCATTTAATTTCAGTGCCTCCGATGTCCGTAACTCGGCTTTCAGCTTTCCTGCATCGCTGCGCAGAACAAGCACACCGTCCGTACGGCCGCCGTCGAGCAAATGATCGGCCGAACGGCTGTTGCCGGCGTAGGGCTTAAATTTCAGCCTGTTGCTGTCTTGGAACAAGGAGACGGCATTGTTACCGGTTCGGTCAACCACCGCCAATTGAACAGAGCGATCGCCGGAGGCGAACCAGCCGCTAATCGTCGGCCACATAAAAATCGCCAGCATCGTCAGCATGAAAAGAAATGTTGTGATCAGAAACGATTTAGCCTTTAATTTGCCTAGATAAGATTGCCAGAATAGTACGGTAAACTTAGACATCTCGATCGCCCACTTTCCGCTTGAATATTTCCTCCAGCGACAGATAACCGAGGTCGAAACATTCAATGAATCCATCGCCGACGACCCGGCGAAAGATTTCCCGCGCCTCTGTTTCGTCCGACAACTTCAGGTGCCATCCGTCTTTTTCACGGGCAGCGGCAGTCACTCCGGGAAGCTGTTGCAGTTCGCTTGCGGAAAACGGGCCGCGCAGTGTTAGACTGATTTTACCGTATTGTTTTTTCAGTTGTTCAATCCGGCCGCTGAACAACGATCGGCCATTTTTCAGCAGACAAATCCGGTCACATAACTCTTCGACATGATCCATCCGATGGCTGGAGAAAATGATTGTCGCACCTTGTTTTTTTAGATCGAGAATCGCCTGCTTCAGTAGCTCGGCATTGACTGGATCAAGACCGCTGAACGGCTCGTCAAGAATCAGCAGCTCCGGTCGGTGAATCATCGCCGTAATCAGCTGAACTTTTTGCTGATTCCCTTTGGACAACGTTTCGGTCGGTACCCGCTGCTTGTCTTTCAGTCCAAACCTTTTCAACCAATAGTCGATTTGATGCTTCAATTCCGCCTTTTTCCGGCCACGAAGCCTGCCGAAAAAAAACAGTTGATCTTCCACGGCCATTTTCGGGTACAGACCGCGTTCTTCCGGGAGATAGCCGATCCGGTCGCGATCCAGTTCATGAACCGGCTTGCCGTTCCAGACAATCGTCCCGGTTGTCGGTGCAAGCAGATTGAGAATCATGCGAAAAGTGGTCGTTTTCCCCGCGCCGTTCTGGCCGATTAACCCGAAAATTTCGCCGGACGGGGCGGAAAAACCAAGCTCCTTCACGGCATCAAAATGTTGAAACGATTTGCTGAGATGTTCGATGGTCAGAGTCATACGTTCCTCCCTCAAGAATCAGATTCCTAGCGCAATGAACTCTTTTTAGTCTACCATAATTACGACCTGAGCCGGGATGCTCACCGAATGCCTATTTAAAATTCGGCAGATTAGGCCAGTCCGCCCAATCGATCCCCCCTTGCAAGCTTAGACGGCGGCGGAATTCTGCTTCAGTTCACTACTTGATTCTATGATCCGAGCAATCACGGATGATGTAATATAATAGGTGATGTAAATGATAGTCAATCGGAGGACTGGTTATGAAAAGACTCTATTATACCGCACTTAGTTACATGATTGCAGGGCTCGTTGCGGGTATTTATTTCCGTGAGGTGACCAAGGCCGCCACCCGGACGGCGGGCGATGCGATGCTCGGCGTGCTCCATACCCACTTACTGATTCTCGGCATGTTCTTTTTCGTGATCCTGATTTTGCTCGAGAAGGTCCTGTCATTAACAAAAAGCAAGTTATTCCCGGCATTCTGGTGGATTTACAACATCGGTTTAATTTGGACGGTCGCCCTGCTGGCTGTTCACGGCACGATGACGGCATTTGGCATTCCGGCGGGGGCGGCCATTGCCGGCATCGCCGGAATGGGCCATATCGTCCTGTCGATCGGACTCATTCTCTTTTTTATTATACTAAAAGAACGATTGTTTCAACATAACGAGCGGCAAACCGATGTTTGAAAAGTGGCCCTGTTTTTTTCAGCGGTGATTTTACTTAACATTAAAGGGAGTTCCGGATAAAAGCATCCGGAACTCCCTTTAATGATTTGTACTTATTAGTTGTCGTAGACCGGTGTACAATACTCTGCATATTTCGGATTTTGTCCGAGTGTCAGTCCGAAGAACAGTTCTTTTAATTTCTTGCAGACTTCGCCTTCATGTCCGGTACCGATCTGTCGATGATCAACCGCGACGATCGGCGTCACTTCCATCGCCGTACCGCTGAAGAACACTTCGTCGGCTACATACAGTTCCGAACGGGAAATGCTCCGCTCAACGACTTCGATTCCCATTTCTTCGCGGGCCAGTCGCATGACAAGATCGCGAGTGATGCCTTCCAGAATATTATCGGACGGCGGCGGCGTAACAAGCTGTCCTTTTTCTGTCTCTTATACACATCTCCGAGCCCACGAGACCCTAAGACATCTC
>UQRJ01000364.1 GCA_900543345.1 uncultured Sporolactobacillus sp.
ATGTCTTAGGGTCTCGTGGGCTCGGAGATGTGTATAAGAGACAGCTATTATGATTTTCTCGGTGAGCTGGCCAAAAAGTATATCAGCGTGGCAGTCACCGGTACTCACGGGAAAACATCGACAACCGGACTGCTTTCGTACGTCTTCAAAGAATTTGCGCCGACAACTTACCTGGTCGGCGACGGAACGGGATCGGGCGACGAAAACGGTAAATATTTTATATGGGAATCGTGCGAGTACAAGCGCCATTTTCTGCACAGCGAACCGGATTATTGCATCATTACAAATATCGAGTTCGACCATTCCGATTATTACAAGGATCTCGACGATGTCGTCAGTGCCTTCCAGGAACTCACCCTCAAAGTCCAGAAGGCAATTTTTGCCTGCGGCGATAATGAAAAATTGCAAACCATCCGCTCGAACGTTCCGATCATTTATTACGGCTTCAATGAGGAAAACGATTTTCAGGCACGGAACGTTGTCTTTGAAACGGATGATTCCGGAACGTCGTTCGATGTTTTCATCCGCAACGATTTCTATGGCCATTTTAAAATCAGCGGCTACGGCAATCATAACGTTCTGAATGCACTCGCCGTCATTTCTTTCTGCAATTACATGAGTGTACCGCTGCGACTTGTACAGACGCGGCTCGCGGAGTTTCACGGGGCGAAACGTCGTTTCACCGAGAGCAGGCTTGCAGCGTTTGATCAAATGATGATCGACGATTATGCACATCATCCGACGGAGATTCGTGTCACGATTCAGGCAGCGCGTGAAAAATACCCCGATCGGAAAATCGTGGCGATTTTTCAGCCGCATACGTATTCACGGACCATGACGTTCATGGATGAATTTGCCGATGCACTGAGAACGGCGGACGACGTCTATTTATGCGATATTTTCGGATCGGCACGCGAAAAAAACGGCAGGCTGTCGATTCATGATCTGCAGGATCGAATCGATGGATCGCATATTCTGCACAACAGCAATATCGACGATTTGAAGACATATAAACACAGCGTGCTGTTGTTTATGGGTGCCGGCGATATTCAGAAATATGAAAATGAATATAAAAAGGCCCTGAAAGCTTAATTTTCGCCCTCCTTTCTTTGTTTCGGGCGGATCTCATGGTAAGATGAAAAAGAATGGGGACAATTGCAACGTATAGAAATACGTTTATTTATCAAACTAGACAAGAGTGATAAAAGGAGGCATTACGGTGATAAACATTCTTTACCTCGCGGTTGGTGTGATTGCGATTGCTTTTGCCGTGCTCGTTTATTTTCTGGCAAAAGCGTTGCAATCCGCGCAAAAAACGATGGATGATGTTGCTTCGACGTTGGAAAATGTCCAGGAACAGATGAAGGGGTTGACGGAAGAGACGACACAGTTGCTGCATCGAACCAATCAGCTGGCCGACGATGTTCAACAAAAATCGCAAAGCCTGAACAGCGTATTTGAAGCCGTCGATGGATTTGGCCAGTCGCTGAATGCCGTTAACACGTCGGTACGGAATGTGACGCAGAGCGTCGAGCAAAGCGGCAAAACCTATTCCGGCAAGGTTGCTCAGATATTGCAATGGGGACGAGCGGCAATCGATCTGATTCAGCGCTGGAAGCACGGCAAAAATGCGGACAAGTAATCCCGCAATGAACGAAGGGGGCGGAGTGTCATGAGCAGGCAGCACCATTATTCGAGCTTTTTAACCGGCGTCCTGCTAGGCGGCGTCCTTGGTGCGGCGGCTGTTTTTCTGACTGCTGTTCCTACCGGCCGGACGTGGTTGAACCAAGCCGGGCGGGAGAGTATGTTAATCAAGGCCAAGGGCAACGGATTGCTGCGGTCGGCGTATCGGCGGGCGATCGCTTTGCGGGAGCCGCATGCCGGGAGAATGAATCAAGCGGAAGACGAGCATATGATTCCGATTCCAATCGACTATGTTCGTCGCGATGTGCAATAAATTGCGACGGTATTGTGTCAAACCTTGTCAGATGGGTCCTAATATGGTAAAAGTAGAAGAAGTGACATCAAGCGACTTGATGTGTTTTTTGTTACAAAAAAATGAAAACGTTATAGCAGATCCGCAGGATGAGTCTGCCTGAGGAGGAATGAACGAGTGAGCGCAACTATTTACGACGTTGCCCGTGAGGCGGGTGTATCGATGGCTACCGTTTCTCGCGTAGTAAACGGTAATCCAAATGTCAAACCAACCACAAGAAAGAAAGTTTCCGAAGCCATCAAACGACTTGGCTATCGGCCCAATGCCGTCGCTCGCGGTCTGGCGAGCAAGAAAACCACGACCGTCGGTGTCATTATCCCGGATATTTCCAGCGTTTTCTTTTCCGAACTAGCCCGCGGCATCGAAGATATTGCGAATATGTACAAATACAATATCATTCTTTGTAATTCCGACCAGAATAAGGACTGTCTCTTATACACATCTCCGAGCCCACGAGACCCTAAGACATC
>UQRJ01000365.1 GCA_900543345.1 uncultured Sporolactobacillus sp.
CGAGATGTCTTAGGGTCTCGTGGGCTCGGAGATGTGTATAAGAGACAGACATAATCGTTATAGTCGAGCATCGTCACCTGAAATTGCAGACCCTCGTCACGATTATCGAGCGGAGCGGGGACATATTTCAGAATCATATCGAGGACGACACTCATGTCCTGATCGACATGATCGGGATCGGTACCAGCCACCCCGTTCAGTGCCGACGTATAAACGACAGGAAAATCCAGCTGATCTTCGTCGGCCCCGAGGTCGATAAACAGATCAAGCACTTCGTCGACGACCTCTGTCGGCCTCGCCATCGGTTTATCGATTTTATTAACGACAACGATCGGTTTCAGATGAGCCGCCAGGGCATGCTTCAGTACGAAACGAGTCTGCGGCATGCACCCTTCATAAGCATCGACGAGAAGCAGCACCCCGTCAACCATTTTCATGATCCGTTCGACTTCTCCGCCAAAGTCGGCGTGGCCCGGCGTATCGACAATATTTATCGTATGATTTTTATAGGTCAAACTCGTGTTTTTCGCAAGAATCGTAATGCCTCTTTCTCGTTCGATCGCATTGGAATCCATTGCCCGCGTCCGAATGTGCTGATTACTGCGAAAAGTTCCCGATTGCATCAAAAGCTTGTCTACCAGTGTTGTTTTACCATGGTCGACATGCGCGATGATCGCAATATTTCTAATTTCATCCCTGCGTTTTGCCATTTCTTCTTAATCTCCTCATTCGTGTAACTTCCATGAAAAAGCCCGAATCAAATCATACACATGCAAATTATTCTCTCACAACGAAAGCATGTTTGTCAATTTTTCGGATTCTATGAAAATTTATTTTTATTGATGTTTTCGTTGGTCTTTGATTGTACTTTCTGCTCGTTCATTTTATGATGGCATCAGGAGGTGGTCCACCATGCGGCTTATTTTTTTCCTTCTCGCCCTTCTTGTTGTTGCCAGCCTTGTCGGCATCGGCGGCGGTTTGGCTTATCATAACCCGGTCATCACGCTGATTTGTGTATTCGCCGTCATCCTATTCATGTGGCTCGGTTTCTATGTTAAAAGCCTGCAGCAACGCAGCGATGAAAAATAACGATTTAGTTATAGCTGAGGCGGTTCACTGTAAAATCTACCGCGGTCGATTTGTTTGCGAATATGCGCAGCAATGACCCGGTGCAGATCCGGACCGGCTGCCAGAATCGACGTTCGCGAGAGAATATCGATCGCCCGGCCGTCCGCCCGCGTAGCAGCCCCGCCCACTTCGCGAATCAGCAGCAGCCCCGCTCCATAATCCCACGGCGACAGACGCATCGTAAAATAAGCGTCGACCAACCCGGCCGCGACATAAGCAAGCTCCAGAGAAGCCGCTCCGTATGCGCGTGTCCCGCTGCAACGGAGAACGACATCCGTCAGCGTATCCTGGTCAATCCGCTTATTCGGTTTAACCCAGGTCATACTTAAATCGATCAAGGCATCCTCCAGTTTCACGGGTTTTAGCGGAGGAAGCCTTTCTTCGTTACGAAAAGCACCGTGGCCGCACAGACAGTGAAAAAGCTCGTCACGGACGACATCGTAAACGAATGCGGCCCGGCCCGCACCGTTCTCATAAATACCGATGGAAATCGCAAAAAAGCGCTTCTGCATGACGAAATTGAGTGTTCCGTCCACCGGATCGACGAGCCATAAAATACCGTCCGTCGATTGCGGATGATCGCCGTAACCTTCTTCGGAAATAATCCGGTGATCCGGATAGGTCGTCCTGATCTTTCCAGTTAAATATTTTTCAACCGTCCGATCCATGTTAGTTACCAGATCGTTGTGTGCCGTTTTTGTCCGCACCTCAAGCGGTGCCGTCAATGATTGCCTGAGCATCGCCGCAGCTTCGCGCATCCAGACGACCACCCGTTTTTCAAGTTTCCGCCAATCTTTCTCGTCCATTGATCACCCACACTCCTGACTGATAAACATGCCGACGAAAGCGGCCGGTTGCAGCAAATGCCATCAGTTAAAATAGTAACGCATTTTGTCGGAAAAGAAAAACCATCGTCATCGATAGGAAAGCGGCAAGGCTTCCGTAGTCGGTATTTTACCGGGTCGTTTATGTCAATTTTCTTCACGATCGGATCGGCTTCCGGACCTTCCCGCGGCCTCGTCCATGCATTATTTCGGCCGCCTCCGCCCCAACATAGGAAAGTTCTCTTTTTCCCCAGCAAAATACGCTTCGTTCGGTCAGTCCCGTTCGCTTCCGCTCGATCAAGGCCAACGCCTTGGGCTGCCCCCGGGCACCGTTGCACAACCCGGGCATTTTGTCACTTCCGAAAGATATTCGGACGAATCGTATTGCCCCACTTCCGGCTGAAAGCGGGATAGGCGGTTTTTCGGAGTCCGCATCACATTTGCCAAACGGCAAACGTCAAAATACCCCCCATTTCTGTTTCAAGATGGGAGGCGTTTTGACGCTTACTGATC
>UQRJ01000366.1 GCA_900543345.1 uncultured Sporolactobacillus sp.
CAAGGCTATTCGTCGGCAGCGTCAGATGTGTATAAGAGACAGGAAAAATCACCATCGGATAAATGATTCCCAGGCCGACGAAGATGAGCATAATCACGATTGCGACTAATGAAATCAGGCTGACCAGCCGCTTCTTCGGCTCATGCTTGAACAGCACGGCGCCGGCAAGACAGCCGCCGCCATAATTTAATAAAAATGCTGCGTTAGGAAGCCGGATCAACTCACTCAGTGAGATGAAATGCAGCGCGTAAACGGTCATCACCGTCAAGAAGCAGATGAGTAGAAAAAGTAAACCGCCAAGCGGTGTGTGAAATTTTTGCGAGCGTTTGGCCAGCCATTTCCATGCTTGACCCTGTTTAGCTAAAGCGGCGGCCAGTCGGCACGCGGCGCCAGTGTATGCAATGACAGTTGCCAGACAAATCAGCAGGCCGGCGCTGCCGATCAGCGCGGCACCCGTCCAGCCGAAGCCGAGTTGTGCCACGTGGACCAGTGCCGCCTGCGCATGTTGATGAGCGCTGCCGGTGCCGATCACAGTGAATGCGGCCAGAAAATAGACACTGCTAAGCAGCACGGCGGCAATCACCGTCGCGCGGCGAATATCTTTTTCCGGATGAACAAATTCTGCAGAAAGATTTGCGACCGCTTCCCAGCCGATAAAGCACCAGAACAGCAACGTCGAGGCCCGACCGACACCGAGCATTCCGCGGGGCATGAACGGATGAAAATGAGCGGCGTCGAGATGAGGTACCGCACCAATAATCGTCAGTCCAAGTACACCGAGAATACCGGCGACCACGACGATCTGCACCTTCCCGGCCACCGTCATGCCGAGATAATTCAGCAATAAAGCCAGTGCCAGCACGCCGCTGGCCAAAAAGAGCGTCGTCCGATTCGATCCGTGAAAGGCTGCGGTGAAATAACCAGCGCCGGTCAGTGCGGCGACCGGTGCGCCGATCGGGACGGACATCAGGAAAAACCATCCGACCATTGTTGCTGTTTTCGGTCCGAATGCTTTCGCAACAAAATGAGCCACACCGCCCGCGTGCGGATATTTTTCCGACAAGTAGGCCATACACAAAGCCAGTGGCACGACAAGCAGGATGAAACCGCCCCAATCGATTAATGACGCCGGACCGGCTGTTTCGGCAGCCAGCCCGGGGACGATCAAAATGCCCGCACCGAGAACGGCACCGATGTACAGCGCAATGGCCTGGAATAAGTGAATCGATCCTTTGGATGAATTTTTCATGATGACGTGCCCCCGTTTGCTTTATGGACCATGCTTTTCAGTTGGCGATTGAGCAGCCGGGCTTGCTGCACAGCCAACTGATCGTTGAAGACTTCACCTCTTTTGTTGCCTTGCCCGATGAGATACCCTCTGAAATCCATCTGCAGGAACGCGCAGATGTCGATCATCTGTTGAATGATCGGCCATGCCTTGAGTGCCGGGCGATCGCCGCCGACGATAATCAAATAGACCGGTTTGTTTTTCATCTTTTCGCGGAAGTCGGGCGTTTCCGAATCTCTTAGCGACTGCGACCAGCGATCAATGTACGTTTTCAGCAACCCGGATATTCCGTACCAGTAGACCGGCGTGATAAAGAAGAGGCGATCGGCAACCAGTTGCTCTTGAACCAGTGCCGGATAGGCGTCTTGGTTTGTTTGGACCGACTTTTCCCGCATCGCGTCTTGTAAAGGCAGAATCCGATAATTCCGCAGAAATACTTTATTGACCTTCAATTCGTCAAAAACGAGTGCCGCTAATAACTCTGAATTGCCCCGGCGGCGGGCAGAACCATAAAAAGCAGTGACATTCATCGAATGCTCTCCCTCGCTTGAATTCGTCTTGCTCACAGCATAAAATAGATTCAAAGATTTGATAAGCTGATTATTTCGATTCATTCAATCGGAAAATTCGATGAAAAGAGGCACAGTGATGGATACAAAACAATTAACGACCTTTCAAGTCGCAGCGGAATGTTTGAACTTCACACAAACTGCCGAGAAACTTCACTTCGCACAGTCCAGTGTGACCGCTCAAATTCAGGCGCTGGAGAAGGAAGTGGGGCAGTCGTTGTTTGTGCGGGTCGGCAGGAGGTTGAAGCTGACCGACTCCGGAGCAGCATTCAAAGCCTATGCGGATCAGGTCATTGCGTTGACACAGGATATGAAACATAACCTGGCTCATCCCGGCTCGCCGTCGATGCTGACGATCGGTGCAACGGAGAGTCAGTGTACCTATCGCTTGCCGGCAATACTGACGGCTTATAAACAACATTATCCGACGGCCAAGTTGCTGATTAAGCCGACAAATTTTGCTGCTGAAGTGAAGGAACAATTGGCTGGCGGCGACATCGACCTCGGCTTTGTAATGGGAAAATGCCCCAGAGCGGCTTCGCTGTCGGTTAAACCGCTCATTGCCGAAGAAATATCTGTCTCTTATACACATCTCCGAGCCCACGAG
>UQRJ01000367.1 GCA_900543345.1 uncultured Sporolactobacillus sp.
CTCGTGGGCTCGGAGATGTGTAAAAGAGACAGGAAATAGTCACGACACCGCCCGCCAAACGATCCGCGAGGCAAAAAATTTCATCGGCAGCGCTGCCGAGCGTATCAGCGAAATGGCCGGCGAACGGGGGCCGGTCAGTCTGAAACTAAAAGATATTTTTTCCGAAGTCTTTAAGAAGCATACCAAAGAAGACGGTGAGAAAATTTTCATTGCCGGTACCGCCTACACCACACCGGAAATCGGCGATATCTCGTCCGAATGGCCGAAGCCGTGGTTGTTCTTCCGCTTTTTTCTGGCGTCAATGATCGTATTTGGGTTGCTTTATTTGTGCGCTGTCGGTCTGAACAATCCATTCGCGGTACCCGGACTGATTCTTGTTGGTTCATTCGCCGTTCCGTTTACACTTGTCATTTTTTTCTTTGAAACTAACGCACCGCGCAACATCAGCATCTTCAACGTGGTCGAGATGTTCTTCATCGGCGGGGCGGCCGCCATCCTGCTATCGCTGATTCTGTACGGTATCGTTCCGATTCAGCGGCTGACCCTTGTCAGTGCGGTCTTAGTCGGCATCATCGAAGAAACAGGAAAACTGCTGATCGCCGCCTGGTTCATCCGCCGGCTTCATGTGCACTATATTCTGAATGGCCTACTGATCGGGGCGGTCGTCGGCGCCGGTTTTGCATCGTTTGAAACGGCAGGCTATGCCTATGTCCTGCAAACCGTCGCCCACATCGCGCCGCTCGACGTCATATTCGAACGTGCTTGGGGCGCTCTGGGGACGCACACACTTTGGACGGCTATCGCCGCCGCGGCGCTTGTCATTGTCAAACAGGATCGGCCGCTGGATTCACATCATTTCACCGAGCGGCGTTTTTTGTTGTTTTTCGGCATATCCGTCGCGCTGCATGCCCTCTGGGATATGCCGCTTTTCACTTCTGACGTAAAGCCGATTGTACTGGCTGCCACCGGCTGGTTCATCGTTTTTATTCTAATCAACGCCGGGCTTAAGCAACTTACGCGAGTCATCCGTGAGGAAACAGGACTAAGATAAGGTTTGAAAAGTTTTTCCTTTTTTAACGGAATGTCATCGAAACCCGGGCACCGTCATTGTACGGCGTTTTTTCGTTCAGCTCATCTCCGTTCATACAGGTGGGCAACCGCCATTCATTCGTGTACACTGCGCCTTTTTTATACTCATCTGCCCATCAATGACCGTTTTCCCGATAACGGCGCACGACCGCAAGAAAACCGTCAACTGCTTCTGCCTTTGTCGCCCACGATGTCACCAGACGGATCGCAACACCGCCCCCGCCCATTCTTTCCCATCGGTAAAAGGCATAATTGCGTTCAAGTGTTGCCACCAGTCGTTCGGGCAGGATCGGAAAAATCTGATTCGACACCGATCCCGTTAGAAAATCAAAACCGGCGGCGCGGATCCCGTTGTACAATTGCATCGCCATATCGTTAGCATGTCGAGCCAGTTTAAAATATAAATCGTCGCGGAATAATTCGCGAAATTGAAGGCCGATCACGCGTCCTTTAGCCAGCATTGCGCCGTGCTGTTTCATCATATAACGGAAATGTGGTTTCAATGCTTCGTTGACAATGACGAGCGCTTCGCCGAGCAGGGCACCATTTTTGGTTCCGCCGATGTAAAATGCGTCGGTCAGGGCGGCGAGATCGCTGAGCTGCAGATCACTGGCTTCCGCGGTCAGCGCCGAGCCGATGCGAGCGCCGTCCAGATATAAATACAATCCGTTTTCCGCGCAGCAATCCTTCAACGCACGCAATTCTTTTTTCGTATAGACACCGCCGATTTCGGTCGTATCGGAAATGTAAACGAGCCGAGGATGGACCATATGCTCGTCTTCGTGAGCTGCCAGTACACGCCGAATGCCTGCAGGAAGCAACTTCCCGTCGCCATCCGAATCGGCGATTAAAACTTTATGTCCCGTGGCCTCGATCGCTCCGGTTTCGTGAACATTGATGTGTCCTGTAACCGCCGCGACGGCCGCCTCGTACGGCCGAAGAAACGCTGCGATGGCCGTCAGATTTACTTGCGTCCCGCCGACAAGAAAATGAATGTCGACATCTCTACGCCCGATTCTATCTCGCAACAGATCAGCGGCCCGGCGCGAATAGCGATCTTCGCCGTAACCTTCTTCCTGAGTCATATTACTGCCCGACAGCGCCTGCAAAATCCGCGGATGCGCGCCCTCACTATAGTCGTTTTTAAAACTATACATGTTCTTTTTCATCCCCGCTTACCTGTTTTAATCGATTATACCACGCTCGAACCCGGCGCCCCGACACAAAAAAATGAATCCGGTTGCACGGCCGGATTCTTCAATCTTTTTTTGCACTTAGGTATAGATTGGATGTGTCTGCTCATAGCTGTCTCTTATACACATCTGACGCTGCCGACGAATAGCCTT
>UQRJ01000368.1 GCA_900543345.1 uncultured Sporolactobacillus sp.
CGAGATGTCTTAGGGTCTCGTGGGCTCGGAGATGTGTATAAGAGACAGTGGTTATCATC
This sequence comes from uncultured Sporolactobacillus sp., assembly GCA_900543345.1. Lineage (GTDB taxonomy): Bacteria > Bacillota > Bacilli > Bacillales > Sporolactobacillaceae > Sporolactobacillus. The sequence goes on from UQRJ01000368.1 coordinate 60, forward strand.
CGTCTTCAGTTGCTCAATTGGGTAAATCTTTGTCCCGCCGATCTCACTGCCGACCTTTGACGGATTGCTGTCGTAAGCTTTGACAATTCGCGTGTTGTCGTTTTTCTGAAAGTTATGGTTCAGGAGTGCCGTCCCAAGATGACCGACACCAATCAGTACGACTTTCGACAGTTCGTCTTGATACAGCGTCTTGCGGAGAAAATCGAGCAGATGCTGCGTGTTATAACCGTATCCTTTTCTTCCCAGTGCTCCGAAATAAGAAAAATCTTTACGGATCGTTGTCGAGTCGATTTGGACGATTTTACCGAACTCGCTCGACGAAATTCTCGTTCGTCCGCTTTCTACTAGACGCTGCAGCGAACGATAGTAAAGCGGCAGGCGTTCCGCGGTCGCCTGCGGTACTTTTTGCGTGCTCATACTGCGTCCCCCTTGTTGCGGCGAATCTTGTTTGTCCACGGACCGCCGCCCGTTCCTTTATCACTATACATCATAATGGTTTTTTTGTGCGATGTTTCACAATTGGTTTCCCCGACGGTTGCCGCCTTCGGTCCGGATAGGCTAAAATGAATGTAATAGTGACCGCAGACAGCGGGAATTGTCGATTGTCGGGGTGAATCGTAATGATAGTGCTACAAACCGATGGCATCGGTAAATCTTTTGCCGATAGAACCATTTTAGCGAATATATCGATTGAAGTGAAATTAGGCGAACGCGTGGCATTGGTCGGACGGAACGGCGCTGGAAAGTCGACGCTGCTGAAAATTATTGCCGGCAGGATGAGCGCCGACAGCGGCAAAGTCATTCTGCCGAAGGATCGGACGATGGGCTATCTGCCCCAGAACGCGACCATGAATTCATCACGGGGAATATTTGACGAGCTGCTGACCGTTTTTCACGGGTTGACGAAAATGGAGAAAAAGCTGCGGACGATGGAAGCGCAAATGGCCGACCCGGACCGATTAGCCGATCAAGCGCAGTATCAAGAACTGCTGGCTGCTTACGACCGACTGCAAACCACCTTCAAAGCAAAAGGAGGCTACACATACCGCGCGGACATTCGCAGCGTACTGAGCGGCCTCGGGTTCGGCGGTTTTCCCGAAACGATGCCGGTCAGCAATCTCTCCGGCGGCCAGAAAACACAACTGGCGCTTGGAAAACTGCTGCTGACCAAGCCGGATCTGCTGATTCTCGACGAACCGACCAACCATCTGGACATCCGCACGTTGACATGGCTGGAGGACTACCTGCAGCGGTACCGGGGCAGCGTACTGGTTGTGTCGCACGATCGTTATTTTCTTGATAAAGTCGCGACGAAAATCTATGAGATTGCCGATCATCGGGTACACAAATATGACGGAAACTACTCGCGTTATCTTGCGTTGCGTGCCGCCGCCTACGAGAGTGCGATGAAAAGCTATAGCAAACAGCAAAAGGAAATCGCCCGGATGACAGATTTTATTAAACGAAATATTGTCCGGGCATCGACGACGAAACGGGCGCAGAGCCGGCGCAAACAGCTTGCGAAAATGCACATGATGGAGAAACCGCGCATCGACGAGAAAAGTGCCGCCTTTTCTTTTCGCATTGAGAAAGAGAGCGGCCGGGACGTACTGACAGCTCGCAACTTATCCGTCGGTTATGAAAAAGAACGACCGCTGATCGCGGGGTTGAATTTCCGTATCATGCGCGGCGAGCGCGTCGCACTGGTCGGGCCGAACGGCGTCGGCAAGTCGACTTTACTCAAAGCCGTCGCCGGCGGCTCGACTCGTCTTTGCGGCGACGTTCGTCTCGGCAGCCAGGTAACAATCGGCTATTACGATCAGGAACAGGCCGGCCTCGACCCGACAAAGACCGTACTGAACGAACTGTGGGACGATTACCCGCTGAAACCGGAGAACGAAATCCGCAACATACTCGGCGGTTTCCTATTCTCCGGAGACGACGTGAAAAAAACCGTCGCTCAACTAAGCGGAGGAGAAAAAGCGCGCCTTGAGTTGGCCAAATTGATGATGCGTCGCGATAACCTGCTGATTCTCGACGAGCCGACCAATCACCTCGACCTCGACAGCAAAGAGGTTCTCGAAGCGGCACTGACCGGCTATCCGGGAACGATCTTGTTTGTTTCTCACGATCGTTATTTTATCAATGCCGTTGCCTCCCGGCTGTTTGAGTTGAGCCGGCAGGGCATGACGGAATATCTCGGCGACTACGATTACTACGTCGATAAGAAGAACGAGCAGCGCCAACTCGCCGAATTGGAAGCCCGGCAAACGTCGAAACAGCCGGAGCAAGAAAAAGAGCCGCCGGACGGCAAGGCTCATTTTCTCCAAGATAAGCAGCCTGTCTCTTATACACATCTGACGCTGCCGA
>UQRJ01000369.1 GCA_900543345.1 uncultured Sporolactobacillus sp.
GGTCTCGTGGGCTCGGAGATGTGTATAAGAGACAGTTTCGGCATTGGGACTTTTGATCATCTTGATGGCGAGATGATTGGTTTCGACGGTCAATTCTATCGTCTCCGCGGCGATGGAACGGCAACTCCGTTGAAACACGGGGATGTGACGCCGTTTTGCTCGCTGACCTATTTCCATCCGCAGATTGAACGGACCTTCGACCGGCCGATCGGCAAAGCGGATTTTGAAACTCGATTGCATGAGTTAGTGCCGAGCGACAACCAATTTTATGCTTATCGTATCGACGGGGTGTTCCGCGAGGTCGATACGCGGACGGTGGCTTACCAGGAGAAACCGGTGCCGATGACCGAGGCGGTCAAAGCGCAGCCGGTCTTCCACTTTACCGATTGCCAAGGAACCATTGTCGGCTTCTGGACACCTGCGTTTGCCCAGGGTATCGCGGTCGCCGGTTTTCATTTCCATTTCATCAATAAACAGCGTCGGGGAGGCGGCCATGTGCTCAACTATACGCTGGATCATGGGACGGTGAAAATCGATCGGAAAACGCATCAGAGTTTGTACACGCCGATGACCGACGCTTTTCTGCAAGCCGATCTGTCGCGAACCGATCTGGAGAAAGAAATTCAAATAGCGGAAGGGTAACGCCGCGCTCCGCTTCAACAAGGGTGGGAAAACTTGCCGGTGGGTGCGGAAGGTCGTCGGTCGCTTTTTAAAAAATTTTCATAATTTCCCGGATTTTCAGGGATGGGGTTATACTGAACATGTTGTATCCCCCCATGTATGACGTTCGGACGTGCCGAACGTCTTTTATTTTGCGATCGGATCAGCCTCTCAGCCCGCGACGATCGACCAGAGCCCGACCGCAATGAGTAATAGCGCGGCGGCGATTTCCGACCATGTCCCGCCGGACCGGGGGCTGTTCAATCCGATGCGTTGCCCCGCGGCGATCGACAGATAGGATAACCCACCAATTAAGATCGCGACCGGCAGCGGCGATCTGCCGCCGATACCGGCACCGAGCGATGTACCGACGGCATTGAATGCCAGCGCGCATCCGAGCCAGATGATTTCTCCGGGGGTGATAAGATTATTACGATCTTTATCGACCGTGTCGGCCTCGGGAAAGGTCTTTGACGTGTGCCGCCGGTGCCGATAGGTTTCGCCGAGCGACCATATGCCGATCAGAAGGATCAGCGCGCCTCCGAAGTGACCGGCCATATGAGGCGGCATGAACCCGCCGATCAACCGACCCGCCGTCAATGCGATCAGCGAAGCGACGAATCCGATACCGGCAATAATGAGGTTGGCGCCGCTGGTAAACTGTTTCCCGCGAACCGCATACGATAAGCCGACCGCAAGATTATCGACACTTGAGGCCAAAGCGATCAACACAATCATCGGCCATTGCATTTTTTCTCACCTCGGAAGCGCTCATTTATAAAATCATCGTACGAAAAATATTCTATGATAAAATAAAGAAGTAGTTCCGGCAAAACGATCTCGGGAAAGTGGGCCGATTCAATGGAATGGCCCTATGCGCAGACTCTTGAGAAATCGGGTGATCTATAAGTGAAAGAAACGCTTCACAGTCGGGCGGAATTTGACGGGACGGCCTATTATTATTTGAAGTACAGAGGGCAATACAGCCATCAACTGATCGACACCGTTGCTGAGCTTTGCGGGCTGGACGGAAGCGGCCGCCTGCTCGATCTCGGTTGCGGAACCGGTAAGTTGACGTTCCCGCTTGCCGACTATTTTAGCGAAACCATTGGGATCGATATCAGCGAAGATATGCTTCAATCGGCGCAAAGCCAGGCCGAACTGCTGGAGAAGCATACGATGAGGTGGATCGAAATGTCTTCGGAAGAAATCGGACCGACACTGGGACAATTCAGGCTGATCACGGCGGGCGATGCTTTTCATTGGATGGATCGGGAAAAGGTGTTGCGACTCTGTTATGAGCGGTTGCAGCCGGGCGGAGCGATTGCTCTTGTCGGTCAGGGACATATGCTCGGCAACTACCAGCTTCTGTGGCAAAGGGCGGTTCATCGCGTCGTTGAACGATGGTTCGGCAGGGGGGCGGATTGCTTTCCCGGGGATCGGGAGTCCGATGAGCGACTGATCGAGCGATCCCCATTTGTGAATATGAAGACCGGGACGATTCACTCGCTGCGGAAACGGGATATCAACTCGATCATCGGCTATCTCTATTCCACGTCCGGATGCAAAAAATCGCTGCTCGGCGACCGGTCGGCTCTGTTTGAACGAGATGTGCACGATGTTCTGAAATCAATCGATCCGGGCGGAATATTTAAAGAACCGATAACGGATTATTATATCGTTGCCTACAAGACGAATCACGCAGGCTAAGGAGGACCAGAGGTGAATCTGTCTCTTATACACATCTGACGCTGCCGACG
>UQRJ01000370.1 GCA_900543345.1 uncultured Sporolactobacillus sp.
AGATGTCTTAGGGTCTCGTGGGCTCGGAGATGTGTATAAGAGACAGGCGCAGGCCGATGTCGTGATTGCCGGCGATGATCCCATATGGCAGCATGGCATCGTCAAGAAGCCGCATCGCCCGGCTGGCTGTGTGCCATTGATACGGTTGATCGTCGTTGTTAACAATATCGCCGAGATGAAATATGTATCGTAGGTTCAAAACTTCGCGGTTGGCAATAAACCAGCGATTCATTTTTAAAAAAATTCCCGGATGCGAGCGACTATAAAACTGCGTATCCGGCAGTACGCCAAATGTAAAATCGACCGAATGATGCGCTCCAAAAAGCGGATGGATCGCTTTCTCGCCACGGCCGGCGGACGGTCGGATCATTTCCGGTTTCTTGATATAGACGGCGTCGACTGCCGGCGCGGCCGCCTCCGCTAAAGTCGGCAAGGCTGCAGCAAGCAGCAGCGCAACGATCATGATCCATTTTCGGCGTGGGTTTCTTTTTCTTGGACGCTGTGTCAATCGCGGTGCCTCCCCATACATTTCGGCCTTATTATGTCCGAATCGGGGAAAAACTTTCCGGTCTCGACGCATCCCATGACGATACTTTTACCAACGAAAAGATTAGCGCTACAGCGATTTCTGCAAAATGAGCAAAAAGCCGTGACAAACAACGACCGAGCGGGTTCCATTTGCCTAATAAAGTGCCGCAAATTCCGCTGGAAGCTGCTGACTGATTATTTGCCAGCTTCGCCGATGGGGGTACTTGGCAAACGAGTTGCGAATGAAGGGCATTGACGGACTATGTCATCGTGACTAATTGATTTTGTTTTAAAAGCAGAAAGTCCGACTTATCTCTCGGCAGCATTCCTCGGACCGATCGCATCATGCCAAAAAACCGCCCTCTGTACTAGGAGGCGGCTCCGCACATCACCTTTTCGACGGCATATGGAAATTTTACGACAGACGGCCTTTAAAATCTTGATAACCGAAACGACGAACAACCTGCAATTTACCCGATTCGCCCAGTATGGCGATTGCCGGCAGCGGTACGCCGTTAAACGTCGTGTTTTTTACCATCGTATAAATCGCCATATCGCGGAAGGCAATCCGATCGCCCGGCCGCAGCGGTTCGTTAAACGAATAGTCGCCGATTACATCCCCGGCCAGACAAGTCGGCCCGCCGAGTCGATACGTATACGGAAACCTGCCCGGCCGGCCGGCACCGACAATTTCTGGGCGATACGGCATCTCGAGGACATCCGGCATGTGGCACGTTGCCGACACGTCGAGAATGGCAATATCCATCCCATTGCGGATCACATCAAGTACTGTCGCCACCAGATAGCCGGCGTTCAGCGCGACCGCCTCGCCGGGCTCAAGATACACGGTCAGGCCATAGCGTTCCTGTATACGCCGGATGCAGCGCAGCAGTCGCGGAATATCGTAATCCGGCCGCGTGATATGATGGCCGCCGCCAAGATTAATCCATTTCAATCGCGACAAAAAGCGGCCGAACTTTTGTTCAACCACTTGCAATGTACGCTCCAGCGCATCCGCATTCTGTTCGCACAATGTATGAAAATGAAGCCCGTCCAATCCGTTCATCTCATCCGGGCAGAACGCACTTGCCGTCACGCCCAGGCGCGAATACGGTGCGCACGGATCATATAAATCGGTTGCCGTTTCCGAATACTCAGGATTCACGCGAATGCCGCATGAAATCGGCCGGTTCGCCGAAAGTACCTGATGGCGAAATTTTTTCCACTGGCCGAACGAATTGAAGACAATATGATCGGCATAGTTGAGCAATGCGGAAAACTCATTGTCGCCGTACGCCGGTGAATACACATGCACTTCTTTATTCATTTCCTCACGTGCAAGCCGGGCTTCAAATAGCGAACTGGATGCCGCGCCGCTCAGATAGCGGCCGATCAGCGGATAAAGGACGAACAGCGAAAATGCCTTTTGGGCGAGTAGAATCCGGCAACCGCTGTTTCTCTGAATGCCGGCCAGCGTTTCCAGGTTCTGCTTCAACAGCCGTTCATCGACGATATAGCATGGCGACGGCGTGCAATATAGATCCATTAGCGGCCTCCTTACGGGACGAGTTCGGGCGAGAAGCTTTCCTGCCACGGCAGACCGAAACGGTTCAGGGCCTCCATGAACGGATCGGGATCGAACTGCTCAATATTGTAGACACCCGCCTTTTTCCATTTTCCAGTCAGAACCATTGCTGCACCGATCATTGCCGGCACACCCGTCGTATAGGAAACAGCCTGGGAACCCACCTCGCGATAGCATGCCTGATGATCGCTGACGTTATAAAGGTAGTAGCTGACCGGTCTGCCGTCCTTGATACCTGTCTCTTATACACATCTCCGAGCCCACGAGACCCTAAGACATCTC
>UQRJ01000371.1 GCA_900543345.1 uncultured Sporolactobacillus sp.
AGATGTCTTAGGGTCTCGTGGGCTCGGAGATGTGTATAAGAGACAGGTCGTACACAGTGCGACCAAATACCTTGCCGGACATAACGATGTGCTAGCCGGCCTCGTTGTCTCCAACTCTGAAAAACTATCGGATCCGCTGCGCGTCTATCATAATTCGGCCGGTCTCGTGCTCGATCCGTTCAGTTCCTGGCTGGTCATCCGCGGCATGAAAACGCTGGCACTGCGAATGAGGCAGCATGAAAGCAACGCTAAGCGAATAGTCGCTTACCTGGAAGAACAACCGCTTGTAACCCGAGTGATTTATCCGGGGAAGGGCGGCATGATCAGCTTCGAAATCACTCGTGCATCATTTGTCGAACCATTTCTGCAGGCTCTGAAACTCATTACGTTTGCCGAGAGCCTCGGCGGTGTTGAAAGTCTGATCACTTATCCGACGACGCAAACTCATGCGGATATTCCCGAAGCGCTCAGGCTGAAATACGGACTGACCGACACGTTGCTGCGATTATCGACGGGCATTGAAAATCCAGATGATCTGATTGAAGATCTGGATGCGGCGTTTAATTCTTTGAAAAGGGAGGTGCCGGTGCATGGCTGAATACGGTTTTTCGACGCGCCTGATCCGCGAGACGCTGGCGACGGACCCGCGGACGGGAGCAGCCAACGTGCCGCTTTATCTGTCGTCGACATTTCATCAGCAAGATTTCGATCATTATGGGAAATATGATTATACCCGCTCGGGCAATCCGACGCGCGAGGCGCTTGAAGACGCCATTGCCGCATTGGAAGGGGGCACGCGAGGTTTTGCCTTCGCTTCCGGAATGGCGGCCATTTCAACGGCTTTTTTACTGCTTTCTGCCGGTGATCATGCGATTGTCCCGAAGAATGTCTACGGCGGGACATTCCGCATTTTGACTCAGGTGCTCGGCCGTCTCGGCATTGAGCACACGTTTGTCGATACGACGGATCTGGAAGCGATCCGGCGGGCGATCCGTCCGAATACGAAGGTGATTTACGTCGAGACGCCGTCCAACCCGACGCTGAGAGTAACGGATATCCGCGCCGTCGCCCGTCTTGCCCAAGCGCATCGATGTTACACATTCGTCGACAATACATTCATGACGCCGGTTTTTCAGCGGCCGCTTGCGCTCGGCGCCGATCTCGTTTTGCACAGTGCGACGAAATTTATCTCCGGGCACAGCGATGTCGTGGCCGGGTTGGCGGTTGCCGGAAATAAGCAACTTGGCGAGCGACTTTATTTTCTGCAGAATGCACTCGGCGCCGTTCTCGGTGTGCAGGACAGTTGGCTGCTTCTGCGCGGGCTGAAGACATTGGATGTGCGTATCCGCCGCTCGGCGCGTTCGGCGCAGAAAATCGCCGCTTTTTTAAAGAAACAGCCGGAAGTCCGCACCGTCTATTATCCCGGCTTGGCCGATCACCCCGGTGCGGCTCTGCAGAAACGGCAGGCAAGCTGCGGCGGCGCCGTCCTGTCGTTTGAGTTGGCCGACGAGGAAGCGGCCCGCCGTTTCGTCAAGCGCGTGACCATTCCTGTGTTTGCGGTCAGCCTGGGTGCGGTGGAATCGATTCTTTCCTATCCGCCGAAGATGTCGCACGCCGAACTCACGGAGGCTGAACGGGAGCAAGCGGGGATCGGCACCGGTTTGCTGCGCCTGTCGGTCGGGCTGGAAGACGCGGACGACCTGATCGCCGATTTCAAAGCGGCTTTGTCGGCGGTGGGTGAACCGGTAAGGAGCGTACGCTGATGAAACCGTCCGTATGCGAAGTATTGAAAAAGCGTATTCTGATCGCTGATGGTGCCATGGGAACCTTACTGTATTCCTATGGGATCGACCGTTGTTTTGAGGAATTGAATCTTTCTCAGCCCAATGTTGTCCGTCATGTGCATGAAGCCTATATTCACGCCGGCGCGGATCTGATTCAGACCAACACATACGGCGCCAATCGGATCAAACTGGCCCGCTACGGGCTGGAAGACGAGGTCGCCCGGTTTAATAAGGCGGCCGTTCGCCTGGCAAAAGAAGCTGCGCGGCCGGAGACCTATGTCTTCGGAACCATCGGCGGCATTCGCGGTTTTGGGCGCCGACCGATCGCAAGTAACGAACTGACCGATGTGTTTTGCCGACAGGCCGAGGCGTTGTTGGACGCAGGAGTGGACGGCTTACTCCTTGAGACGTATTACGACTTTGACGAGTTGCGCATCGTTCTGCAAGCCGCCCGGAAAATGACCGATCTGCCGATCATTGCCCATGTGTCGATGCAGGAAGCGGGTATTCTGATGAACGGGATGACATTTGCGGCGGCTTTGCAGGAAATGGAAGCACTCGGCGCCGATATCGTCGGCACAAACTGCCGACTCGGTCCCTTCCATATGATC
>UQRJ01000372.1 GCA_900543345.1 uncultured Sporolactobacillus sp.
ATGTCTTAGGGTCTCGTGGGCTCGGAGATGTGTATAAGAGACAGATTCAATCATGCTTTGCTATTGGCATAATATCTGGACAACGTAACAATCATCGCCCCCATTTTCGGATAATCGGGCCGAACCACGATATGTACGCCTTGATCGGCGATTTCTCCGCCGGTGACTTTTCCGATGGCAACTGCGAGGACTCGCTGATTGAATGCTCTGACTAAATCCTCCTGTTGATCGATTTGATGAAATAGGTTCCGCACCTGCGTTTTACTCGTAAAAATCACTGCATCGACAGCGCCGCCGATGATCGATGCGGTCAACTTCTGTAAAACAGGCGGATCCGGCTTTTGGTAATGATAAGGCTTGGACAGATAGACAACATAACCGAGCTTTTCGAAGCTCCGTGTTAATTCCGCTTCGTCTTCGTCGTAAACCTGCAGATAAACCTTTTTGCCTGCGGGGTGCGCATCCGCAGCGAGTTGTGCAAATAACTGCTTCATCGTCCCGTCCGGAGACACGCATTCGGCTGCGAGCCGCCGGCTTTTCAGCCAGTTCCGTGTCTTACTGCCTCTGATTGCTAGTTTTCTTTGACGCAACGTATCGAGAAAATTTTTCTCCTGATTCATTTCCACGGCAGCCTGTTCCAACGTGCGCACGCCGATTCCGGTTGTTAAAATGACCCAATCGAAAAACTGATTAATTAAAACACCGATATTTTCCCGACAAATGGATTGATTATAAATTCTTTGCCCTTGAATAGAAAAAATCTCGGGACTGCCGCCGTGCTTTTTCACAAGCGTTGCGATCGCTTCGGCGCGACGGTCCGCGGCAATCGCGATTGTCTTATTGGTGAGGCCGTTCATTGTCGACCGCTCCTTTCCCGTTCCGAATTGATCGCTGCGTTTCAATGTGCCTTTTACGTTCAGTGGTTGACTTCGGACAAGTTCCGAAAACCGATTTTGCCCGCTGCTTTTGTTCACTGATCCAGGCGGCCGGATGTTTCAACAGTTCGGCTTGCCGATCGGGTCGAAAAAATTCCGGTTGCAGCAGTTGTTTCAATAAAAAAATTTTAAGACTGCGGTCCTCCGGGCAGGCGACCAAGATCTTTTGCCTAATGGTAAACAGAAAATCAAGATATGTGTCAATGTGCCGGTCCAAACGTCCGGAGATAGCGTCGCATAGCTTTTTGGCGTATAGCGGACTTGCACCGCCTGTCGACACCGTGACGGTCAGTCTTCCGCGACGGATATGTGCCGGTACGGAACAGTTGCCCGCCGCAACGTCCCCTGCAATACAAACCAATGGGCTCTTATTTGCCGCAGCGGCGACGTCTGCGTTGACCGCAGTGCTATTGGTTGCCGCAATGACCAAAAAAGCCGATTCGCAGTCCGCGGGTCGCCAGTTTCTCCTGATCCACCGCAGTTGTTCCGCCCGTGCCCACTCCTGAATCTGTGGCGATGCGTCACGACAAATGACGGTAATGCGGGCGCCGCATGTGATCAGCAGACGGGTGCGTCGCGTAGCGACGGTTCCGCCGCCGACTATGACGGCAGTGCGGCCGCGCAGATTAATATTGGCTGGGAAATCCATCATAGACCGCCGCCTCGATTCTTTTTCGGAACAGTCGGATGAGTGCGGGATGACAGCCGATCGTTCTGCAGAGGACGAAAGCAGCGCGGCCGTTGTATGTCTCGATTTCTTGTTTGATCGTTTTCGTCAATATTCCGGGAAACAGTAGGCAGGGCACAATGTAAACGCGCGCTGGGTTCCGCCTTAGCACTAGCTTCAATCCATCGGCGATCCGCGGCCTTGCCGCCGCCATATAGCAGACGGAAACATCGACGATGCCTCTTTTCGTAAACCCCTGACGGATTCTCGCGAAAGTTAACGGAATGTTTGGATCGCTCGATCCGCGGCCGACGATCAATACCGTCTCTTCACCCGTCAGCCGTCCGCTTTTTTCGCGCAACCGTTCAAGTAGAATCTCGACCAGGTTGTCGACGGTTCCGAAGGGCCTGCCGTAAATGAAATGAACGTGTGGATAAATGCGGCGGGCTATGGCGATCTGGCGTGGGATGTCCCGCTTGGCGTGACCCGCGGACAGCAAAAGGATGGGCTGGATAAAAATACAATCGGCACCCGCCCGCACGCAGCTGCCGATCCCCTCTTGAATGTCGGGGCGGACCAATTCGAGATAACAAATTCTCTGGATCGGTACATTCACTTGGCCCATGCATTGCTTGACAAACCGCTTCGCCTGATCGACGCCTTTTGTCATGCGGGAACCGTGGCAAATGTACAGTATCGCCAGCATCAGAAGACCCTCCTCGTATAATAAGTTTTGAACTTAATAGTCACTCCCTGTTCAGCTCGGGTACTG
>UQRJ01000373.1 GCA_900543345.1 uncultured Sporolactobacillus sp.
CGAGATGTCTTAGGGTCTCGTGGGCTCGGAGATGTGTATAAGAGACAGATTCAGCTGACGGCAACGAATCCGGCGCAGGTGTTCACCATTACGACCGGTCAGCCGGTCAGTGGGGTACTCGCCGCCGCTATCGCCGTTTATGTTGGTAAAAAAGTCACCGGCCGGACGAAATTCGATATTATGGCTATTCCTTTCTTTTCTATGCTGGTCGGCGGCATCTGCGGCTATGGACTGGCGCTCGTCGTTACCCCATCCCTGAATTGGGTCAGCGCGCAAATTACCCATTCGGTTCAGGGGTCTCCGCTCATCGCTTCGATGGTTATTTCGCTTGTATGGAGCATCTTCCTGATGTCGCCGGCTTCATCTGCGGCACTGGCGATTGCCTTGCAGCTGGATCCGACGTCGGCCGCCGCCGCGCTGATCGGCTGCACCGTTCAGTTTGTCGGTTTTACGGTTATGTCGTTCAAGGAAAATGATTTTGGCGGCTTCTTTGCGCAGGCACTAGTGACTCCAAAGGTGCAATTCCCGAATCTGGTTAAGAATCCGAAACTGATCATTCCGCCCTTTGTCGCCGCGATTGTCAGTGCGCCGATCGCGACAATGCTGCTCAATTTTAAGGTACCTTATGAACTTGGCGGATTGGGACTTAGCTCGCTGATTGCTCCATTGAATGTTCTGGCGACTCAGGGTATCAGGGGGCTGATGATTTTTGTCGTATCCGGCATCCTAATTCCCGCCGTCATTACGCTCGTCCTCTACCATGTGATCAAGGTGGCCGGGTGGGTCAAACAGAATGATCTTCACCTTGAAGTTCAGTAAGTTATCACCGTTTTCCATCGGAATCGATCCGTTACAGAAAGAGAACACGAAAACAAATAGGATGAAGAAAGAGATCGGATCATTGACGGATCGGTTTCGCTAATAAAAATAGAGAAAACAGAAGGGGAGGATGCTGCCGCGCTCCGGCGGGCATCCTTTTTCCATTGCTGTCGTTATGCTATGATACCGATAGTCGATCCGGACTGGAGGCGTCTTTTTAATGGCAAAAACGAAAATAAAGACAAATGCGATGCGTATTCTCGATCGAGAGCATATCCGCTATACAATCCAAACGTATAGCATTGCAGACGGACTAATCGACGGTTTATCGGTTGCAGAAAAAGTGGGCGAGGATCCGGAGAATGTGTACAAAACCCTGGTGACACAAGGACACAGCGGTGAATTGTATGTATTTGTGGTTCCGGTGGCGGATGCATTGGACCTGAAAAAAGCAGCGGCCGTCGTCGGAGAAAAAAAGGTGGAGATGCTCCACGTCAAGGACCTGCAGAAACACACCGGCTATGTCCGCGGCGGCTGTTCGCCGATCGGCATGAAAAAGCATTACCCGACCGTTGTCGATGCTGCGGCGAAAGTTCTTGATCACATGGCCGTCAGCGGCGGTAAACGCGGCGTTCAGGTGATCCTGTCACCGGGAGATTTGGCTAAAGCGGCAGCGGCCGAGTTTCACGATATCATTAAAAAATAAATGTCGGCAGCCTTCTGATCGCAGTAGGCTGTTTTTTTATCCTAATCCGATGACAGTGACTCGGGAATTGGCGGTCGGCAAAGCGATAGTCAAATTTTTGCCCGGGACGACAGTCCCGGTTTTACTCGGTCTTTTCTACAAATAGAGCTCCTTTCGTTTGGACCAGAATGAAAAGGCAAAAAACGCGCGGATGGAAACACATTCATGATAAAATGAGCGTTGTAATATATATCACAGTATAGAAAAAGGGAGGTGTTCTTTTTTTCAATCCTTCTGTTATATAACAGAAGGAACCCTGTAACATTCATCTGCCAAAATTCGAATGAAAGAGGGGAACGATCGATTGAATGCGATTGTCGTGGTCATCGGGTCGATGTGTATTCTCGCACTTGCTTACCGGTTTTATGGCGTATTCATGGCTAATAAGGTGCTGCGGTTAACGGATAATAGACCGACGCCGGCGCATGTGCTTGCGGATGGGAAAGATTATGTTCCGACGAACCGTTGGGTGGTCTTCGGCCATCATTTCGCAGCGATTGCGGCGGCCGGGCCGCTGGTTGGTCCGGTTCTGGCCGCTCAGTTCGGCTACCTGCCGGGACTGATCTGGCTGTTGATCGGTGCGGTGATCGGCGGTGCTGTTCACGATATGGTCGTCTTGTATGCGTCAATGCGCTATCAAGGTAAATCGCTGTCGGAAGTCGCCAAGAAGGAAATCGGTCCGGTTGCCGGTTTCTGCACCGGATTGGCCATGCTGTTCATCATTACGATTACGATGGCCGGGCTGTCGATGGTCTGTCTCTTATACACATCTCCGAGCCCACGAGACCCTAAGACATCTCGT
>UQRJ01000374.1 GCA_900543345.1 uncultured Sporolactobacillus sp.
CAAGGCTATTCGTCGGCAGCGTCAGATGTGTATAAGAGACAGGTTCGTGATTGTCCAATCGTTTATTCTGACCTGTTTTCTCGTCTATGTACTCAATATTTATAACGTCGGCAGCCTGCTCGACGTACTGATTACCGTCTTCATTCTTTCGTTCAGCGCTTTGTCGCTTAGCATTCTATTATCGACGGCAGCCACGAATGAATTGCAGATGTTTCAGTTCATCCCGCTCGTCATCGTGCCTCAGGTCTTCCTTTCCGGCCTGTTCCCGATCGATACACTGCCGAAATGGGTCCAGTGGCTTGGAAATCTCATGCCGATTCATTACTCTACGGAAGCGCTGCGCAATATTATGATTCGCGGCACGGGCTTTTCGGGTTGGTGGCTGGACGGACTGATTCTCGCCCTCTTTTCACTCGTTTTTATCACGATCAATGTGTTGATCATTCGCCGATCGCGGCCGGTCGCCAATTAATACCCATCCGCCGCCGATCGGTTTGCAGCAAAAAATCCGCCGGATGCAGCGGATTTTTTGCTGTATTCTCTTTCGTGTAGGGGAGGCTGCCGCTCCTGGGCAAAGGACAAGAAAAACTGCGGCAACAACGTTTCTGTCCCTTGTCGGTTGATCCCGGCTGGAGGCGCCGGGTGCGGCAATAAAAGAGAAATAGTATCGTAAGGCCTCGAGGCAAGCCCCTTCTGGTTGTTTACCTCTCTCCCTAAGTATAAATCGCTGCTGCTGCGGGTGACAACGAACAAATGATGCGGGATCACGCATATTTACTGCGCGATCGCGCACCATTCCCGCACATTTTAACCGATCATTGCTCTTTCAATGCCTCGATTTTAAGTGACAACTCAGTCCAGCGGTTCAGCGCCCGATCCAATTCTTGCTCCGCCGCTCGTAACTGTTCGTATACTTTCTGCACTTTTTCGGCATTACTGCCGGATGCCGCCGCCTGATGCTTCAGCGCCGCCACCTGCGTCTCCAGCGCGGCGATTCGATCCTCGATGCCGTTCCAATCCTGTTGCTCCTTATAGGTCAGCTTTTTCTTTCGCGGCTTCGGTTCAGTCCTCATCGGTGCGCTCGGTGCGCTTTCCTTTTGCTGCTTCCGCTGACGTATTTTTAATGCCAAGTATTCGCTGCACCCGCCCTCGAAGCGGCGAATTTTCCCGCCGCCTTCAAAGCAGAGCAGATGGTCGGCTATTTTATCAAGAAAATAGCGATCGTGAGACACCGCAATCACCGACCCGGAAAATCGGAGCAGATAGTCCTCCAATACCGTCAGCGTTTCCGTATCGAGATCGTTGGTTGGTTCGTCGAGCAGCAGCACGTTCGGTTCAGTCATCAGCACATGCAGCAATTGCAGCCGCCTGCGCTCGCCGCCGGACAGTTTGCCGATTAATGTACGCTGACGCGGCCGCGAGAACAAGAAACGTTCCAGCATCTGCTCAGCCGTGATCGGCTCCCCGCCGGCTGTCCGCATGACCCGGGCCGTTTGGCGGATGTAATCCGCAACGCTCAGGCGCTCATTCATTTCCACGTGCTCCTGCGTATAATAACCGATTTTCACCGTTTCGCCGATCTCGACGCGGCCGGCATCAGGAGCCATCCGGCGCGCAAACAGATTGAGCAATGTCGTTTTCCCACTGCCGTTCGGCCCGATAATACCCAAGCGCTCGCCCGGCACAATCAGCAAATCCAATCCGTTCAGTACTAGTTTCCCGGCGAATGCTTTCGTCAGCCCCCGGGCTTCGATCACTTTCTTCCCAAGGCGCCGCGAACCGAGGTCGATATCGACTGGCGCGAGACTCTCAGGACCCTTTTGTGATTGCAGCCGGCGCACGCGTCCAACTCTTGCCTTCTGTTTCGTTGAACGCGCCTTCGCTCCGCGCCGCAACCAGGCAAGTTCGCGGCGCAACCGGTTTTGCCGTTTTGTTTCTTCGGCTCCGGCCAGCTCCTCGCGTTCAGCCTTTTTCTCGAGAAAGTATTCATAATTCCCTTCGTATAGATACAATCGGCCGCGATTCAGTTCAAAAATGCGCTTCGTTACCCGATTCAGAAAGTAGCGATCATGTGTCACCATCAGCAATGCACCGGGATATTGCTCAAGCGTTTCCTCCAGCCAGACAATGGTCTCATTATCAAGATGGTTTGTCGGTTCATCAAGCACCAGCAGATCCGCAGGCTGAATCAACGCCTGGGCAAGGGCCACCCGCTTTTTCTGACCGCCGGACAACGTAGCGACCAGTCGGTGAAAATCGGTGACGCCGAGCCGAGTCAGAATCGTCTTCGTCGCCGCGTCCGCTTCCCACGCACCGGCAACGTCCATCCGCCTGTCTCTTATACACATCTCACGCTGCCGAC
>UQRJ01000375.1 GCA_900543345.1 uncultured Sporolactobacillus sp.
GAGATGTCTTAGGGTCTCGTGGGCTCGGAGATGTGTATAAGAGACAGGT
Organism: uncultured Sporolactobacillus sp.; assembly: GCA_900543345.1. Classification (GTDB taxonomy): domain Bacteria; phylum Bacillota; class Bacilli; order Bacillales; family Sporolactobacillaceae; genus Sporolactobacillus. The sequence goes on from UQRJ01000375.1 coordinate 50, forward strand.
TCGTCCGGAGCGGCCCTCGAAGCCGCCCTTCAGGAAGCGCAAGAAGCGTCCCCGGACACAAATATCGTTGTTATTTTCCCGGATTCGGCCGATCGTTATCTCGGCGAAGGTATTTATGATTGACGAAAGAAAGGGCGAGCGACAAGTGAAACCAAAAACGAAAGTTGTTCATGCCGGCATTACCGGCGATGAATACACAGGTGCCGTTACGGTACCGATCTATCAAACGAGTACGTATAAGCAGGAAGCAGTCGGAAAAACAAAAGGCTACGATTACTCCCGCACTGTCAATCCAACCCGAAGCGCACTGGAGGCGCTGATCCGCGATCTGGAGTTCGGGACGGCGGGCTTTGCCTTCGGATCGGGCATGGCAGCGATCTCCTCCGTGTTGATGCTGCTGAGCAGCGGTGATCATATCGTTGTTACCGACGACGTCTATGGCGGCACCTTCCGCGTACTAGATAAGGTTTTCAAACGACTTGGCATTACTGCCTCGTTTGTCGACACGAGTCGTGCGGAAAAAACGAAAGCGGCGATTACTCCGAAAACCAAAGCGATCTATCTTGAGACGCCGACCAATCCGCTGCTGAAAATTACAGATATCAAAAAAACAGCTGAATTGGCCCATCGCCACGGCTTGCTTCTGATTGTCGATAATACATTCGCCACGCCGTATTGGCAGCATCCGCTATTGTTGGGAGCCGATATCGTACTACACAGCGCAACGAAATACATCGGCGGTCACAGTGATGTTGTCGCCGGTCTGGTTGCCGTTCGCGATAGTGAATTGGCAGAAAAAATTGGTTTCATTCAGAATTCGGTCGGCGCCGTACCCGGACCGCAGGATGCGTGGTTGTTGATCCGCGGTGTCAAAACTTTGGCGCTGCGCATGGAACAGATCGAGAAGAACGCGCGGAAAATCGCTGCTTTTCTCGATCGCCATCCGCAAGTTGTTAAAGTATATTATCCGGGGCTTCCGGATCACCCGGGCCATGAACTTGCTGCGCACCAGGAGGACGGTTTCGGCGGCATGATTTCCTTTGATGTCGGCAGCGGCGAGAACGCGGATCGATTGCTTAAGCATCTCCGTTATTTTACGCTGGCCGAAAGTCTCGGTGCTGTCGAGAGCCTGATTTCCGTCCCGGCGAAAATGACACATGCGTCAATACCGAAACCACGCCGGGAAGCACTTGGCATTACGGACGGATTGATCCGTGTTTCCGTCGGTATCGAGGATGTCGACGATTTGATTGAGGACCTGGGCCGGGGGCTTGAATTTTAAATAGAAATCGTTCGGGAGAAGTCTTTCACCTTGATTTGCCAAGATGAAAGATTTTTTGTTAAAAACTACCTCCTGTCTTCTTGCTTGTTCCATGTTACAGTAAAGTAAATGGAAACGGGGGAGAGACGGTTGAAGGAAAATGAAGAAAAAGAAGTTGTTGAGAAAATAACGGATTGTCGGCGGATTGGTTTACTCTGCTTATTCGTCGCTGTTTTTCTCTACGCCGGAACGCTGGTTCCGCAGCCGGAACTCGCGATCTGGAAACTGAAACTATTGAAACTTATCAGTCTGCTATTCCTTGGAGCGGCCGCTCTGCTTGGCCGACGGCTGTGGATACTTAAGGGCCGGTGAACGCCGATTAATCGGTAACTGAAAATTTGGCGTGCGGCGGTACTTGTGCCTGCGGTCGAATAGTGGGAAGCATTTTATTTTTTCGACTATGGTTGAAAGGGTTTACATGGCGGGCAGCATACCCTAAAATAGCAATTGCGGTGGGAAATAACCGCTGAAGTGTGATCGGGCCCCGTCCGGATGAGAGGGATCAGATACGCTAAGGGATGCGTTCATTCATTGCAGAAGAGAAAAATAGGATCGACCGTGCACCAAAAGGAAGCCTCAGATCCGGAAAAATTCGGCGGTTCTTTTTGCCGGAAACGTGAGAATGATGGCAATGACCGAAGGGGAACTTACGGGCGGTTTTTTCCATGCCGTCAGTGCCGAAACGGCAGAGGAGGAATCGGAAATGGAGATCGGATTTCCGTATGTCGCTGGTGGAAAGAAGAAACAATTGCCGACACGTCGCATGGGGAACCGGGAAATTGCCGAAAAAATCAGAGACGATATGCTGACGCTTCGCATGGTTTATGCCAACAGATTTTTTTTGTGAACAAGAAACAAAGAAAGAGCGGGAGCACAAAGGCTTCCGCTCTTTTATGATAAGAACGAGGGCACCGAGAGAGATCGCGCGCTTGGTTAAACTTATAATTTATCGTGATCTGTATAGCGCCTGTCTCTTATACACATCTCCGAG
>UQRJ01000376.1 GCA_900543345.1 uncultured Sporolactobacillus sp.
TCTACACAAGGCTATTCGTCGGCAGCGTCAGATGTGTATAAGAGACAGGATTTTTCCTTGGTAATCGTCACCGGATGAACATTCATGATCTGATCGACCCGCGACGGCCCGGCTTGAATCAGACGTTCCTCACCGATAAAGCGGCGGACAAAATCATCGGCCGGCGCACGCAGAATTTTCTCCGGAGCATCGGCCTGAACGATGTGGCCGTCCTTCATGATCACGAGTCGATCGGACAACTTCAACGCCTCATCCATATCGTGCGTTACAAAGACAATCGTCTTGTCAAGCTCGCGCTGCAGACGTTTCAACTCGTCTTGAATGGTTTCGCGAGTGATCGGATCAAGTGCGCCGAACGGTTCATCCATCAGAATCAGCGGCGGATCCGCCGCCAGTGCCCGCAATACGCCGATACGCTGCTGCTGCCCGCCGCTGAGCTGACTCGGATATTCGTCGAGATACCCCGTCCCCATATTGGCCAGCTGTAACAGTTCGGCGGCGCGCTGTTTCCGTTTCTTCGCGTCCCACTTGAGCAGTCTCGGCACGAGCGTAATGTTTTCGCCGATCGTCATATGCGGAAACAATCCGATTTGCTGAATCACATAGCCAATCCGTCGCCGTAATTGGATCGGGTTCTTCTTAAGAATGTTTTCTCCGTATAGATAAATAGTGCCGGCCGAAGGTTCGATCAATCGGTTGATCATTTTCAGTGTTGTCGTTTTACCGCAGCCGCTCGGTCCGATGATGCAGACAAATTCACCTTTATTAATGTCGAGAGAAAAATCGTCGACTGCTTTTTTACCGTTCGTATAACTCTTGGAAATATGATCAAGTTTTAGCAAATGATTTCCTCCTTCTCCGTTGTCGAAAGCTCTTAGCGGCATATTCGTCGCCTGTCCTTATCTTTAATGATATAATAAATTTTATACAATATAAAGTTTATAAACTTTATATATAATAGACTATGTATAAAAATCATTTCTGATTTCAGCGAAAAATACTTGATCCGAAGCTTTTTTTCGAACAAAATAAGAGGTGGAAAAATTGAGAATGGATTTGAAGGGGAGCACGGGACGTGGAGAACGATCGTCTGAAAGAAATTAAGATGTTATTTACAGAACAGATTGCTGAAAATATGACAACTCTCGGGCTGTCTCCGACGATGGGACGAGTCCTCGGGATTATTTATATGAATCGCGCACCGATGACCCTGGCCGAACTATCGGAGGCAACCGGAATGAGCAAGACGCGAATGAGTCAAGTCGTCCGCGAAATGCTCGAATTGGGAATTGTCTACAAGGTCTATGCAAAAGGCGTGCGCCGCGATCTTTATGACGTCGAACGGGATTACTATCAAATTTTTATTACGCTGTTTACCGAAAAGTGGCGGCGGATGGTCCGCAACAATCGCAAGCAGGAACGTCGGGTCTATCAGGAATTGACTACCCTGCTGCAACAAGAAACGCTGTCTGAAACCGAACATAAAACGGCTGAGGATTTTCTCAACGACTCGCGCAATCGGCTGAGCTTTTTTAATTGGGTCGTCGCACTGCTTGATTTTTTCGAAAGTGAAGAAATATTCCGCCATCTACCTAAAAAATAAACGTCAATGGACAAAATAAAGTCGTAACCCCTTTTATCTTCATTTTTCTGCGGATGAAAGGGGCTTTTAAGTATGGGCAGGGTCCCATTGGCCGGTCGATCGGGTTGCAGAGTCATTATGAAAGGGCTTTCAAAAATTATCGAATATTTTTAAGATTGTTGTGTAATATCTACTTACATCATGTGTTATAATTGTTACATCTTGATTAAGGGGGTCAAAGATAGATGAAAGAATTAGCCGCAAGCGCTGATTCATTGTGGGTATTGATTGCCGCAATTCTAGTTATTTTTATGCAGGCCGGTTTTGCCTTCTTGGAATGCGGTTCGCTGCAGAGCAAAAACGCCGGTCACATTACCGGTAAACAAATTATTACTTTGGCCATTGCTTCGACTGCTTTCTGGGCCATCGGTTACGGAGTGGCATTCGGCGACGGCAACGGATTCATCGGTCTGAAAGATTTCTTCCTTAGCGGTGTCCCGAGCGGAGCGGATTCGATTTATTTCTTGTTCCAGCTCGCATTTGCGGCCGTATCGCTGGCCATTGCATGGGGAGGTTTTGCCGAACGCGCTAAACTGTCCGTCTACTTTATATTCGGTACTATTTTTATCGCCTTTATTTATCCGGTTGTCGGACACTGGGTCTGGAACGCAGGCGGCTGGCTGGCCGGTCTGGGAATGCAGGACTTCGCCGGATCGACGGTTGTTCACCTGCTGTCTCTTATACACATCTCCGAGCCCACGAGACCCTAAGACATC
>UQRJ01000377.1 GCA_900543345.1 uncultured Sporolactobacillus sp.
CGAGATGTCTTAGGGTCTCGTGGGCTCGGAGATGTGTATAAGAGACAGGTCCCCGGGTTCCGATGCCGCCGCCGAGCCTTGAGAGCGAATTGTCCATGCCGCTGAGACGGGGCAGTAGATATTGCAATTGGGCCAGTTCCACTTGCAGCTTCCCTTCTCTTGAACGGGCGCGCATCGCAAAGATATCCAAAATCAGCTGTGTCCGATCGAGTATTTTGGCAGGGACAAGCGCGTTAAGCCGGCCTTGCTGACCGGGCGTCAGTTCGTCGTTAAAAATTACCGTTTCCGCACCGAGCTGTGTCTCCATGGCTTCAAGTTCCCGCAGTTTCCCTTTACCGATGCAAGTAGATGGATCGATTCGCCGCCGCTTCTGTGTCAGTACGCCGACGACCTGACCGCCCGCTGTTTTGACCAAAGCAATCAACTCACGCATCGACGAAGCAAATCGATCGTCACTGCAATCAGGTGACTGGCAGCCTACTACGATGACATTTTCCATAAATAACCTCTTCCTAAGCCTTGCCCGATGCTTCATCCGACTCCGCTCGTTCGCGTTCCTCATCGAAATTCACGTCGCACGCACGAATGGTCATCAGTGACTCGCGGTCGAACATATTTTCCCGCACGAGCCGGACTGCCTGCCGGCGAATCGCTTTTTCAATGAGATTACGCACGTAACGTCCGTTACTAAAATGATCGTCATGATCGAGTGCCCGGCGCCGCAAGTGACGTACCAGCAATTTTTTCGCTTCGGCCGTCATCCGATAATCACGCATCTTCACCATTCGTTCGGCAATTTCAAGTAATTCATCGCCGGTAAAGTCAGGAAAAGAAAGCATAATCGGAAAGCGCGAAGGGAGCCCCGGATTCATAATCAGAAACTGATCCATTTCTTCAGGATATCCGGCTAAAATTAAAATAAACTCGCCGCCATGATCTTCCATCTGCTTAACGAGTGTATCCACGGCTTCCCGACCAAAATCTTTTTCACCTCCGCGGGAGAGCGAATAAGCTTCATCGATAAACAGGATGCCGCCGAGCGCCTTTTTAACGAGTTCCCTGGTTTTTTGGGCGGTCTGTCCAATATATTCACCGACTAGATCTGCGCGTTCCGCTTCAATCAAATGTCCGGACGGCAGAATGTCCATCTCACGAAAAAGTTCGCCGAGAAGTCTGGCAACCGTCGTTTTACCGGTCCCCGGATTGCCTTTGAAGAGCATATGAAAAGTCTGCTTCTCCACTTTCATCATCATATCTTTGCGCCGGTTGTTCACATATAGCCAGGCATACAACTCCCGGACCATCCGCTTGACCTTATCGAGACCGACCAAGCGATTCAACTTACCCTCCAGGCCTTCCAACGGCGCATGGCTGATTTTTTTCTCGGCCGCAAACGGCGGCACATTTTCGTTCTCTTGCCGCTTTTGATTGAAAACGATATTAATCCGGCTATCGCCGGTATAGGTATAAGCCTCCCGCATCGATTCGATCACTCCCGCTCGTCGTCTATTTTCGCCCGCTTGCGAAAGGGGTGAACCATCACGGACTTTGTTTAGTTTATGAACGAGAACCGATAATCAGAATAGGAAGCAAAACCCCGGACAGGAAGAAGGGCAGCTGGCTAAGCTGCCCTCCCACATCTATTAGGGGAAATTCGCCGGGCAGAAGGAAACAATCCCGCCCTCTTCCAGAAACGTTCCCTTCCCGCGAATAGAATCTGTCACGATTCATCCTGACCGGAGCTGTTTAAGTTAACCGGCTTCGAGGGTGCAAAAGTCGAAATCGCATGCTTAAAAATCAGCTGCTGCTTTCCATCGCTGTCGAGCAGAATAGTGAAATTGTCGAACCCTTTCACTTTTCCCTTCAGCTGAAAGCCACTGATTAGAAAAACGGTTACGAATATTCCCTCCTTGCGCAACTGATTCAAAAATGTGTCTTGAATGTTAATCGACGGTTTCATTGTATTCCTCCTCTTTTCTCTCTGGTAAAGGTACTTCGCTGTTTGACCGGTATTTCCTGCCGACATAATTCTCTTTTTCTGAGAAGGAAAAATTCAGTCCAGTCAGAAAGATCTCACATTAAGATCATTATATTGTAATTTTCCACAATTTGCAAAGTATCTTTAGAAAAATAAATGGTTAATAAAAAAGCATGCGAATGCGATCGACTAAGTCGTCAACAAGACAATCAGCCGACGCATCGAACCATTCAAGATTCATCTGCCGTTTAAACCAGGTCATCTGGCGTTTTGCGTAGTGGCGGGAATTCATTTTCAACCGTTCGACCGCCGCCTCCAGAGAGCATTTATTTCTGTCTCTTATACACATCTCCGAGCCCACGAGACCCTAAGACATCT
>UQRJ01000378.1 GCA_900543345.1 uncultured Sporolactobacillus sp.
CGAGATGTCTTAGGGTCTCGTGGGCTCGGAGATGTGTATAAGAGACAGGGTATAGCCATTCTTACGAACGATGCCGCATTTCGTTTGCAGTGTGATTTTATCTTTCAAATCGGGACGGGCGGCCAGCACTTTTCCGAATAACGTTTCGCATTCGCCGTTACTATAAATATCGGCGATGTCGAAATAAGTCACGCCATTTTCCAAGTCGGTTTCAATCAGTCTCTCCACGTCTGTCTCGGACAAGTCCTGAATGCGCATGAGTCCCTGAATGACGGCCGGTACCTTTTGTCTTTCAGGGCCGATTTCAACTTGTCTCAAAATCAATTCCCTCCTTCCAAATTATCGAACATACATGTTTATCATAAATCAGTAGTGGTGGATTATAAAGCATCAGTCTACGTTTATACTGCCGACTGTTTGATTTAACGTTGATCATTTCTGCTACACGATTCGGCTGCTCATGATTGAAAACATGCGGGGCAATCAAGCTACTGCCCATTTTGTCCCCGAAATTTGTTATAGTTGATGTTGAAGGGAGGCAGACGAATGTTCGATGGCTGGTTTACAATCGATACAATCGATAAGCGGACATTTGCGATCAGTGAATACGGTCATTGGGAGCATGTGCATTGTTATTTGCTGATTGGTCGTGAACGCGCTGCATTAATCGACACAGGGCTCGGTATCGGTGATCTGCGATCCGTTGTCAACCGTCTGACACTCATGAATCCGATTGTTCTGACAACGCACGTGCACTGGGATCATATCGGCAGTCATCGCCAATTCGCCAGCTGTTTTGTCCATGAACGGGAAAAGGATTGGCTGGAGTTGGGCATCCCGGGGCTGACGACGGAGCAGATACGGCGGGAAGCCTTTCGCGGAATCACACTGCCGCTTCCGGCATCGGCACGTTTGTGGGGTTACCAGCCGTTTAAACCTACGGGGGTTTTTCAGAATGGCCATACGTATGAACTGGGAGGACGAAAGTTAGTCGTCATGGATACGCCCGGTCATTCACCGGGACATGTCTGCTTCTACGATCAATCCACCGGTTACTTGTTCAGTGGTGATTTGATTTATACGGGAGCGCCGATCGCTGCGTTCTATCCAACGACTAGTCCGGAAGATTTGGTCCGTTCATTTAAAAAAATCGCCCAAATGGAAAAAGATGTATCCAAAGTCTTTGGCGGACACAATGATCTAGCTCTCGATGCGTCCATCCTGCGTGAGGCGGGGGAAGCAGCGAAGAAATTGATGGATCACGGTTGGGTTCGTTTTGGCACCGGTATTCATCGCTTTCGCAGGCTTAGTGTGCGCTTTTAGAAGGGCTCTGTTTAACCATAATGTTGTTTTTTTGCGCCATGATTTGGAGCGGGAGACGCCAGACTCCTGTGAGAAAAGAGCCGGGGGAGATCTGCAGCGAGTGACACGAACGAGGAAGTTCACGGATCGCGAGCGTCGGCAGCGGAAAACACCAGCCAAATTCAACAGAACCCTTTAAAAAGCGGCAACCTTTGGCGATACAATTGCCCTCAAACGTGGGCAAGAGGGCTGCAAACTTGCCGCGCGGCTCACATCTGTTAGCAAAAGAAAGGCGGCGAATTGTGACGGGTTGCCGCAAAAATCGATACACTCCTTGACCGGCGGCAGCAAAGAAACAGAGTATTGCGAATTATCTTAATGAAAAACGGGGCACTCTTGGTTAAACGGCGCCGCTGGTCTGGAATTTTTTGATTTGGAAAAACTCAGGGGAAAACTTTTAGGTCACTTACTGTCTTCCAACAGTTGTAAAAAGTGAACGTAGCGGTAAAATTATCTGTTTCGGTACTTTGCGCAGTTTACTTTTTCGCTAGTTTTCGTAAGCGAGCTTCTTGCTTAATCGATCGTTCAGCGAGCAGGTCGATCTGCTCGTCCCGTTTTTCCATCTCATCCCTTATCAAGGTGAGCTGCTCCGTATTATCAGCCACCTGCACGCGGATAGTTTCCAATTTTTGAACGATTTTTTCATACATCGTGTGCTGGTTCTCTTGCAAAGCCTGCTGGTTCTTTTCCAACAACTGCTGGCGCGCAGCAAAGGCCTGCTGATTCTCCTCGAGCTTCTGCTGGCGCACGGCAAAGGTCTGCTGATTCTCCTCGAACTTCTGCTGGCGCGCAGCAAAGGCTTGCTGATTTTCCTCGAACTTCTGCTGGCGCATGGCAAAGGTCTGCTGATTCTCCTCGAACTTCTGCTGGCGCACGGCAAAGGTCTGCTGATTCTCCTCGAACTTCTGCTGGCGCGCGGCAAAGGCCTGCTGATTCTCCTCGAACTTCTGCTGGCGCACGGCAAAGGTCTGTTGCTGTCTCTTATACACAT
>UQRJ01000379.1 GCA_900543345.1 uncultured Sporolactobacillus sp.
GAGATGTCTTAGGGTCTCGTGGGCTCGGAGATGTGTATAAGAGACAGCCTTATAAAGTTCCTGCATCATTGTGATTGAATTTTCCTCGAGCTGGTTTTCCACTGTTTTGATTCGATCCTGTTTAAAATAAGAAACCGTCAACGCAATCAGTCCGACAACCACGAGGACCAGAATGACAAAGCCCATCGATACCCCCCCATTTTTTACCAAGATAAGTCGTTTACCGTAAACGAACCGCCCGGAAATTCATCAGCGTCGATTTTCCGCATGGATGGTCACTAACATTTATAGCATAACTCTGTCGATTGCGAAAGAAGAGTGACGAAAAAGAAAGAAGATTGTAACGAAAAGTAAATAAACGATCGATATAATAATAAACAATGAATACAAGCAAAAACCGATTTCGGCGGCTTTTTGGCGGTTTGCGATAGTCAGTTGAACGCGATCATGAAATTTGTTATTATAAAGTGAATGTTGTTTGCGTTTAAGGGAGGGATTATGTATGCGTGTCAAGGTCATTCTTGAAAATACGGAAACGGGCGATCGTGATTATATGACGACTAAGAATAAACAGAAGCATCCGGAGCGTCTGGAAATGAAAAAGTATAGCCCGAAATTAAGAAGGTACGTTACTTACCGCGAAACCAAATAATCATTCCCGTTTTGGGGGAGCCGCAATGCGGCTTCTTTTTTTAAATGGAGGATAGCGATGGATGATCTGATTACAAAAAAACAATTACGTAAACAAATGTTGAAACGTCTCGGCGACATGAGTATGGAACTTTTTAAGAAGAAATGCGCGCGAATCAGGGGCATGCTGTTTGCCTCGACGATCTGGAAACGATCGACTCGGATTGCGATCACCATATCGGTACATCGAGAAGTGGAAACGACGGCAATCATTACCAAGGCCTGGGCGGAGGGGAAAGTGGTTGCCGTACCGAAATGCGATTCAATACATAAAGCGCTGACATTCTACAAAATCGAGTCGTTTCGCCAGTTGGAGTTCGGCTTTAGCGGGTTAATGGAGCCGAAACCGGCTGAGACAGCGCCAATGGCGACAGATGCGCTTGATTTGGTAATTGTGCCAGGTATCGCCTTCGATCACCAAGGGAACCGGATCGGCTATGGCGGCGGTTACTATGATCGCTTTCTCGCCGATTATAAAGGCGAAACGCTTTCTTTGCTGTTAGAAGAGCAATTGCTGGGATATATTCCTGCCGAACCGTTCGATATTAAAATCAGACATCTGATCACCGACAGTGCCAGTTGGGATCCGATTGCGGCGAATGAAAATGACTGAAGTGAGATAAACTATTCCCCGGAGACGTTGAAAGCGAGGGGAAGCTTAATGAAAATCAGACAAAAAGCAGGCCGGTTGTTGGCCATTTTTATTGCTATTTATTTGTATAGACGGCGTCGTTTCCTGATTGAGCTGGCAGCTGCCTGCCTTTTCGGCATATTATTGCGTAAAAATATCGGCAAAGTGCTCAAAATCATCGAAGAATAACCGCTTAAAGTGTTAATAAATCTGCTTCAGCAATGAGAGACGTCCATCACCTGCGCGGATGATAACCAGCAAATGGTCTTGCCCGATCAGCAGAATTGGCATTGAACTGCCGATCGCAGAGCGTCGTTCGTCCGGCGTAATTTGAATGCCGCGCACGACGGTTTTGTAAATACCTTCCCAGAGCTGCGCGACAATGCGGCGGGCGTTTGCCTCGCCGAAAGGGAAAACAATCGGTATCGTGGCGTCGCTTAACTCAGACAGCGGGATCAGACGGTAGTGTGACGGATCAACGGCGAAACGTGTACGGGCCTGTTTAATGATCTGCGAGCGTTCATTGGCAATGTGGGCGAGTGATTGCTCTTTCCATCGTGCTTCTTCGTCGGTTTTCGGTTTGCGAAAAGCAAACCATCCCTCTTGATTTTGCCCGATAAACAACCGATCGCCCGAAACGGCCTCCTTACCGAAGGGCTGATCGTCGTGATGTTCTTCCGCATGGTGTACGCTCAGAGCCTGATAGAAACCGGGCCGTGAGGTAAGCCCCTTTGTTTCCGCAAGTGAAGCCGTTTGGCTTCGCCAATCATTGATGACGGCGATCAGACGGTTATTGCGATACAGCAGAGAGAAATTCTGCAGAAGAAAGACCGGACGATTGACGTCTGATTGAACCCTCCAGCTCATTTGTCCGGTTTGGGGGTCAAGATCCAGCTGCGTTTGCCGCTGGTGATAAACAATGGCGCTGCTTTCCGGAAAATAGGTGACAGCTGGCTTTTCATGAAGGCTGAGCGGACCCTCAGCAAATAAAAAGACCTGTCTCTTATACACATCTCC
>UQRJ01000380.1 GCA_900543345.1 uncultured Sporolactobacillus sp.
CGAGATGTCTTAGGGTCTCGTGGGCTCGGAGATGTGTATAAGAGACAGTGTTGGAGCTCTTCGAGGACAAAATGCGGAATAATCATTGTCCCCTCCAAAAAACCGGTTTGGCAGATATCGGCAATTCGCCCGTCGATAATGACACTCGTATCAAAAATTTTATACGGCGAAAAAGCGCGTCGTCCGGGTGCTTCCATTTTCACTTCACGCTTTTTTTCGCGCGACTTTGCCGGCAGGTGAAAAAGGTTGATTAACTCATCCCGTTTCTTAAAGCCGACTTGAAAAGCAAAGTAACCGAGAAAAATATAAATAAAGATCGGCAGGACATCGCTGATGCCGCGAACGTTCAGTGCGGAAAGCGGCAGCTGAATCAAAAAAGAAATAACTAGGCCGAACACAAGACCGATCGCTCCAAAGAGTACATCGGTAACCGGGGCTTTAATAATCCTGTCCTCAAATGCTTTCATGATGTTCACCAATGAATCCACAAACCAGAATGTTAATAATGCGACAATGATCGCCCCGACACCCATGCCGACGAAGGGAGAAGTCAGCCACTTCGGCAATTGGCCGCCGAAATTAAGTAATTTGATAATCATCGGCACATAAACAAAGCCAAGTGTAGCGCCTAGTATAATCCAAAACAACTGAATTACTCGTTTTAACATATTACAGTCACCTCCTTAAAACATTATGGACAAAATATTAAATTCAAAACGCTGTCCTCCCATTCCGACAGTATTTTTCTCGATTCTCAGTCGAATTCACGTATCCGCGGAGAAAAAGGCGGAGGAGAAGACGGAGGGGCCGCCCGATGCAGCGCCAGCTTAAGGACTTGAATCAGCGACCGGGTTCCCACGATAGCCATTCCGGACGGCGGTGTCCATCCCTCTTTATTCTTTTCGGGAATGAAAGCTTTTGTGAATCCCATTTTATATGCTTCGTTGATTCTTTGCTCAATGCGGGACACTCGCCTGATTTCCCCCGTCAGACCGACCTCGCCGATAAATACGTCGGTAATATCAGTCGGACGATTGCTGAAGCTCGACGCAATGCTGACCGCCGCCGCCAGATCCGTCGCCGGTTCATCCAGCTTGATGCCGCCTGCCACGTTGACATAAGCATCCTGATTCTGCAGTAACAGGCCGACTCGTTTTTCCAGAACGGCCATCAGCAGCGCAATCCGGTGGTTATCCATTCCGGCCGCCATTCTCCGCGGGTTACCGAAACTGGTCGGCGTGACCAGGGCCTGCACTTCGACGAGGATAGGACGTGTCCCCTCGATAGCCGCCACGACCGACGAACCGGCGACACCACTTGTTCGCTCCTGAAGAAAAATCTCCGACGGATTGGCAACCTCGCGCAATCCGGACTCTTTCATTTCAAAGACACCCATTTCATTCGTCGATCCGAACCGGTTTTTAACCGCCCGAAGGATGCGAAATGTATGATGCCGCTCACCTTCAAAATAAAGCACGGTATCAACCATGTGTTCCAGGGTCCTCGGCCCGGCAAGCGCACCGTTTTTCGTAACATGACCGACAATGAAAACGGCGACGCCACGTTCCTTAGCCAGACGCAACAGGTGACCCGTACACTCTTTAATTTGTGAAATGCTGCCGGGAGCCGTTGATAGCTCCGAATCATAAATCGTTTGGATTGAATCAATGATAACGATTTCCGGGTTCACATCGTCCAGATGAGCCTCCACTTCGCGGATATCTGTTTCGGCCAGGACATACAGCCGATCCGAAGTCACATGCAATCGCTGTGCGCGCATTTTCGTCTGACGGACCGACTCTTCTCCGGAGATATAAAGCACCTTATGCCCGGTCCGCGCAAGCTGATCGGAGACTTGAAGCAGCAACGTCGATTTGCCTATTCCCGGATCGCCGCCAACCAATGTTAATGACGCAGGAACGATCCCTCCGCCCATGACGCGATTAAATTCTTTCATCCCTGTGGTAATCCGCGGCTCTTCATCGAGTGAAATCTGCCGAAGCAAAGTTGGCCTACTCCGCTGCTTTGGCAGATTGCGGCCGGATACCGTGGCCGAACGGATTTTCTCCTCGACCATTGTATTCCAGCTCTGGCAGCCCGGACAGCGACCCATCCATTTCGGGCTCTCGTAGCCGCATTCTTGGCATACGAAGACTGTTTTTGCCTTAGCCATAAAATCATCCTATCTCCCGTTAGCCGGTATCCAAGTTTTCCCGCTCAATCATTTGCAGTCATCTTTCCCATCAAAAATCGAGTAGGAGGAGATAATTTCTCCGTCCTCTCCTACCCTGTCTCTTATACACATCTGACGCTGCCGACG
>UQRJ01000381.1 GCA_900543345.1 uncultured Sporolactobacillus sp.
TGTCTGAGGGTCTCGTGGGCTCGGAGATGTGTATAAGAGACAGAACCGATCTTTACAGAAAAAGCATGAGAAAAGAACAATTTTCTCATGCCTTTTTCTTAGTTAATATTTTCTTGACCTTGTAGATATTTTCCTGAGTCAGAATCACGATTTGCCGCCCTTGCCCCATCAGTGATTGCACTCGTTGCTTCTTCTTAAACAGATCGAATTGCATCATTAAGAAGTTTTGCGTCAATTCATTTTTTTCTTTGGCAATTTTTTCAGACCGACGCCGCATCAGCTCGCCGTTTTTTGCCAGGCGGGCCACCGTTTTGTTCATTCGTTTCATCGTTCGCGCTGTTGAAACGAAGAAGAACACCAGAGCAAGAACGGCAAGGGCAAGGCTCAGATAAACGATCACAATCATCTCGACCAGCTCCTGCTTCCATCATCCATATTTCCCATTTTATCATAACCCGAATGGCAAATTCTTATGATCGGGAAATTTTGACTTGCAGTGGCAGAAAGGCGAACAATTTTCTTCTCAATAATTTTCGTGACGCGTTTCGCGGCATCCGTTCAAGCGGGCAAATGCCGACCGGGACTTTATAATGAGCCAATCGCGAGCGACAGAAATCGAGCAGGCGCTGTTCGGAAAACGCCCGATCGCGCCTCAGGCGAACAAAACCGTACGGCACCTGTCCCCACCGGTCGTCCTGAATGCCGATGACGCCGGCTTCCGCGACATCCGGATGTGTCAGCAGCATCGCTTCGATCTCCGCCGGATAGACATTTTCGCCGCCGGAGATGATCAGATCGCTGCGCCGGTCCAATACATAAAGAAAGCCGTCGTCATCCAGATAGCCGATATCGCCCGTATGTAACCATCCGTCCTGAATGGCCCGAGCAGTCGCCAACGGCCGTCGCCAATAACCGCGGGTGACGTTCATGCCGCGCACAAGAATCTCGCCGCTTCGACCTTCGCCCGTCCGTTGAATGCGAACTTCGCCGGGGAAAAGCGGTTTTCCGGCCGAAACAGATTTGGACAACATATATTCCGGGGGCAACGTGACCATCTGCGAAGCGGTTTCCGTCAAGCCGTACGTTTGATAAACGGGAATGCCGAGCGCATGGCAGCGCTGCAGCAGCGGCCGCGGCGCCGGTCCACCGCCGAGCAGAGCGCAGCGAAACGATTCGGGATAGTGCGCAGCGCCGAGGTCGTCGGTCAGCCGTCGCAACATATCGGCAACGACCGAAATCATCGTCACGCCGCCCGCACGGATCCAACGATTGATGAGATGCGGATCGAATTTGTCGATCAGCACAACGCTCATACCGTACAGCACATTTTTCATTAGAATGGAAAGCCCGCTGACATGAAACAGCGGCACGCAACACAGCCACTTATCGGCCGCGGCAAGGCCGAGATTCAGAACCGATCCGGCCGCGCTCCACCAATGATTGCCATACGTCAGCACGACGCCCTTTGGTTTGCCTGTCGTTCCCGACGTGTAGATGATCGTGCACGGCTCAGCCAAATCAAAGTACGGCCTGGGGCGCAAAATCGTCTGCCCCGCCTGCCTTGGCCATTCACTATTCAGTAAATGAATGCCGTTTACTTCTTCGGCAATTTCGCCGGCGCGCTGTTGGTGAGTACGGTCATGGATCAGCCACCGGGCCTCACTGTCCGACGTCTGCCATGCCTGTTCGGCCGTGCCGAGCCGGGTGTTTAACGGAACGGCCACCGCGCCAAGCATCATCAGTGCATGCAGGCAGCGGACCGAATCCAGATGATTGCCGGCAAGCAGGGCAACATGATCGCCCCTTCTTACGCCGGCACGGGCCAGCTTGCCGGCCAGGCGCAACGTTTGCTCCAGCAGTTCCCGAAAACTCAGCGTCCCCGCTTCCGTTTCATAGGCTGTCCGCTCGGGCGTCAGCCGTGACCGTTGCAGCAACCAATTTGGCATGATTTCCTGCTTCATCGATTAAACGCCCCTCATGGAAACTTCGGAAATTTGCTGAAATCCGGATTGCGCTTTTCTTTGAAGGCATCGCGCCCTTCCTTGGCCTCGTCGGTCGTGTAATAGAGCAGTGTCGCATCGCCGCCGAGCTGCTGCAGTCCGGCCAGGCCGTCGGTCGCGGCGTTGAACGACGCCTTCAGGAAGCGCAGTGCCGTCGCACTCTTGGAAAGCATTTCCCTGGCCCATTGAACCGTTTCCGCTTCCAGCCGATCAAGCGGAACGACGGCATTGACCAGTCCCATTTGCAGCGCTTGCTGCGCGTTGTACTGCCTGTCTCTTATACACATCTCCGAGCCCACGAGACCCTAAGACATCTC
>UQRJ01000382.1 GCA_900543345.1 uncultured Sporolactobacillus sp.
GGTCTCGTGGGCTCGGAGATGTGTATAAGAGACAGTTTATGAAGTGATTAAAAGCGGAAGTTACGATGCCGGCACAGAGTTGTTTTTTGAATGTGTCGACGAATTAAAGCAAAAGGGCGCGACGGTTTTTCTGTTAGGATGTACGGAACTCTCGGCCGCACAATATTTATACAAGTTTGCAGGCTCTTTTGTCAATCCGTTGGAAATATTAGCCGGGAAAGCGATTGTTTATGCTGGCGGACAACTGATCTAATGCTACCCGGCTATTTGTTTCTTCTCTTTAATGAAGGAGCATTTGGAGGGGTTGCTTAAATGCACCATCAATGAAAGGGGTGATGGGCAAAACTCAATTAAACTTATCAAATCGATGGCAGTGACGTTTCATCCACTTTTGTTATTTGAAATTCGTCAGAGGAGGAAGAGCTAAGATGGGCAACACGACTGAAGATTACCGCGTTGAAAGAGACTTTCTGGGGGAAAAATACGTTCCGGTGAATGCTTACTTCGGTGTACAAACCATGAGGGCTGTTGACAACTTTCCGATCACCGGATACCATCTCGACGATGAGCTCATCAATGCCATGGCTATTATTAAAAAATCGGCCGCACTGGCAAATTCAGAAATCGGACAATTGAATGAGAAGATTGCTCATGCCATTGTTGTTGCAGCCAATGAAATATTGAATGGTGAGTTTCACGATCAATTTGTCGTGGATCCGATTCAAGGCGGTGCCGGGACATCGGTTAACATGAATACCAATGAAGTGATCGCCAATCGAGCACTTGAGATACTGGGAGAAAAGAAAGGAAATTATAAAGTTGTCAGTCCAAATAGCCATGTTAATATGTCACAATCGACGAATGACTCCTATCCGACGGCCATTCATCTGTCCGCGTTGTTTCTATTAAACAAGCTGTTGAGAACATTGGATGTCGTACATCATAATTTCGTTATCAAGGCAGAAGAATTTAAGGATCATCTTAAAATGGGGCGGACCCAGTTGCAGGACGCGGTTCCCGTCATGTTGGGCCAGGAATTTGCGGCTTATGCCGCCGTTTTGAAAAGGGATATCGAAAGGATTCGAGCTACCTGTGAAAATTTGTATAGTGTCAATATGGGAGGAACGGCCGTCGGCACCGGCTTAAATGCGGATCAAGAGTACATTAAAAGAGTGGTTAGTCATTTAGCGGAATTTAGTGGCTTTCCGATCAAGCGTGCACAAGATCTGATCGATAGCACGCAAAATACAGATGTTTATTTGGAAGTCTCCGCTGCTCTAAAAACATGCATGTTGGATATGTCAAAAGTAGCCAACGATTTGCGGTTGCTGTCTTCCGGACCGAGATGCGGATTAAATGAAATAAACTTGCCTCCTCGTCAGCCGGGTTCATCGATCATGCCGGGAAAAGTCAATCCGGTTATACCTGAAGTTTTAAATCAAAGTGCTTTTCAAATCGTCGGGAACGATCTCACCATCAGTATGGCCAGTGAAGCCGGTCAACTGGAATTGAATGTCATGGAACCAGTGATTGCCTACAACTTACTGCAGTCGATTAAAATAATGACCAATGTTTTCGACGTCTTCAACAAATATTGCTTGCAGGGCATCACGGCAAATAAAGAAAAAATGGAAACATACGTGAACAACAGTGTCGGTATCATCACGGCGATTAACCCTCACGTTGGTTATGAAACGGCAGCCGCCATCGCTAAAGAAGCAATTACTACCGGTAAGCCGGTTAAAGATATTATTTTGGAGAAGGGCGTATTAACAGAGGAAGAACTAAATACTATTCTGGATCCGCGAGAAATGACGCATCCGGGGATTTCCGGTAAATCGTTATTAACGCAAAAGAGTTGATCGCCTCATTTATACAGTGGCAATGAATCTGAAGGTCATGAGATAGTTGAGAGCGATTTTTCTATAGAAAGAACTTTAATAGCCGAGTATCCGGCTCGTCCAAACAAGCGGTGGAGTTGTTAGTGTCTGATTCAGATCGTTCGAATCGTTTTATTGAGATTTTATCATACCGGATATTGACTTGGCGACACCTCTATTGAGGCGTTTTTTCTTATCTTGCGACCAACAGTCATTTTGTGATAAAGCGGGTGGTCCGGTCATACTTCAAACCACTTGACGGTTTGGATGCAAAAGGACAATGACGATGGTCGGCTAGATAATCTATTTATCGACGAAATGACAACTGGCGTTTATAGCTTGAGCAGACGATTTTTACGGCTGTAAGGGCTAACATTTCACTTTGGAGGGGGAAGGGATATGGCTGCACACGAATACGGCCAGCATCGCCTGCAT
>UQRJ01000383.1 GCA_900543345.1 uncultured Sporolactobacillus sp.
TCTACACAAGGCTATTCGTCGGCAGCGTCAGATGTGTATAAGAGACAGGTTCAGTCCGTATCGATCAATCACCACTTCTTTTTCTCGTTCGTCGAGAACGGCCAGCGCTTGATAAATTTTTTTGGATTCGAGGTTTAGCGAAATTTCGTCTACCACATCTTTATTCGCCGATTTGAGCACGTCGATTAAGGAGATGGAGTTTCCTTCCTTGTCCTGACCGATCGGATCGTTCAGCGACACGTCTTTGCGTGTCTTTTTCAATCCCCGGAGGTGCATCAATATTTCATTTTCGATACATCGGGCGGCAAAAGTCGCTAACTTTGTTCCTTTCCCCGGCTGGTAACTCTCAATCGCCTTGATTAGGCCGATCGTTCCGATGGAGATGAGGTCGTCCGTGTCCTCACTCGTATTATTGAATTTTTTTACGATATGGGCAACGAGGCGGAGATTATGTTCAATCAGCTGGTTCCGTGCATCCGCATCTCCCTCTGCCATGCGGCGGAGGCAATCGCGTTCTTCCGGCTCCGACAACGGTTGCGGGAAGGCGTTATTTTTCACATAAGAAACAAGCAACAGGACATGTTTGAGGAAATAGGCAATTCCACCGATGATTGACAGCATTCGCGTTCACTCCTCGCAGGTGATCGTCGATGTCGTGTAACTGTTCTCTAGTGTATGGGCGTTTGCCGTGTCCCGTGCCTGTTCGAATGATCGGACATTGCCGTCTTCGGCAAATGCCCAGTCAAAAGGGCGTCAGTTGAATAAATTATAATGAATCTACATGAAGGAGTTGATAAAGCATGGGTTACTCAGGCGGCTATAGTTCAGGATTTGCGTTGATCGTCGTTCTGTTCATTCTGCTGATTATCGTGGGTGCGGCATGGGTTTATTAATCCGTTGACAAAAGGGGGCCTGCATATAGCAGGCCCCCCTTTGGTTTGTTTTACCGGGCGAGGAAAATCAATTACCGAGATAGGGCGTGGATGCGTCCGGACGGTACAAGGTGGCGACGTTTCATCTCTTGTTCGATCAGGCGGATGAATGCCGCGTCGAGCCGGTATTTTTTTGCTTTGAAGTAAGATTCGATCAGGAGTTCATCGGATAAGTGATCCATTTTTTCCCGTTTCTGGGGAGCACCTCTTTCCTATCTCGAGGACATCGTTTTATCTGATATCACTCTATCATGAATAAAGTAGGTGAACAATTGAATATTTATCCACAATTCAAAGTGGATAAACTGTGACTATTTTGTTAATAAACGAAAAATAGGGCGAATCCAGACGGTAAATCGTGTGGACAAGTTTATCCACAAAAAAAGAAGTGTCGTTGTTTGTCGAAAGATATAGGTTCTATTAAGCAGCATTTGAATGATGCGGCAATGACGGCAACGGAGGCCGGTCCGCCATAAAAAGATTTTTTGGACTTGGTTAATCCGGCAATATGTGGGAAAATGTTAAGGAGATGAGGTGTGTGGCAATGCTAAAAAAATTTCTTCCGGACGGGCATGTCCGGAATATTCTCGATATAAAACCGGAAATGCTGAGACAGAAGGGGATCAAGGGCCTGATTACCGATCTGGACAATACGCTTGTTCCGTGGAACGAACCGGATGTGACCCCCGAGCTGATCGGCTGGTTCGATTCGCTGCGTCAAGCGGGCATTGCGGCGTTAATCCTGTCGAACAATAGTGAACGCCGCGTGAAAACTTTTTCCGCCCCGGCCGGCGTTCCGTACATTTATCGGGCGCACAAACCATTGGTATACGGATTTCGGCGGGCAATGCAGCAGCTGCATGTTCGCCCGGACGAGCTGGTGGTGGCCGGCGATCAGATCATGACCGACATCTGGGGCGGTAATCTGATCGGCGCTCATACGATTCTTGTCGTCCCCGTGGCTGCAAGCGACGGCTGGGCGACTAAAATCAATCGCGGCATCGAGCGAATGATCCTATCGCAGCTGCGCCGGCGCGGCTGGCTGAAGTGGGAGGACTGAGGGCAGATGGAACAACTTTATTGCTCCGGATGCGGAGTAAGCATTCAAACCGTCGATGAGCAGGCACCCGGTTATACACCGCCCGCCGCATTGGGACGTGATCCCGTGCTCTGCCGACGCTGCTATCGGCTGATTCACTACAATGAAGTGCAGGACGTACCGCTGGGAGGCGATGATTTCCGTCGCATGCTGGAACCGTTGGCTCGGAAAAAAGCGCTGATCGTCTATATGATTGATATCTTCGATGTGGCGGGAAGCTGGATCGACGGTTTTCAGGAACTGGCCGGCAGAAATCCGCTGCTGTTGATCGGCAATAAGCAAGA
>UQRJ01000384.1 GCA_900543345.1 uncultured Sporolactobacillus sp.
GAGATGTCTTAGGGTCTCGTGGGCTCGGAGATGTGTATAAGAGACAGGCATTTGGCCGCTCACTCCTTTGGCCGCGGACGGGCTGTTTATATGGCCGGATTGCCTTATCGGGCGGCCAACACTCGTTTACTGATGCGATCGCTGTTTTATGCCGCCCATAAAGAGTCGGAAATGTTCCGCGGCTTTTCAAGTAATTTTCATTGCGAAGTCAATCTTTATCCCGCAGCGAAAAAGTATTGCGTGGTAAACAATACGGGGGCGAAGCAAAAGACGGGCGTCTATTTGGATAACAAACATGTTTATGAGCTGGAGCTGGCACCATATGAAATCGTATGGAGGGACGAAAATGTCTGATACCGTCAAATCCTATTTGTATAAGTTTGTCAATCTGCTGGTTGCGATTTTCTGCGTTGCCCTCGTTGTCGTCGGGCAAAAAACGATTGGTTACGCACATTTGCTGCTTGAATTGATCGGGTTAGCCGGCTTGCTCATTCAATTATCGCTTTACAATCGTCGATTTCAATAATGAAGTGGAAGTGATCGTTCATGAAGGTCAGTGAAATGACGCGTATCCGCCCTTCTGGCCGGCAGATTAACTGGCAAAAGATGGAGTTTTACGGATTCATTCACTTTGGCATGAATACGATGACCGATCGGGAGTGGGGATTGGGACATGAATCGCCGGCCTTATTCAATCCCGGTCATCTGGATACCGACCAATGGGCGGCCGTCTTGAAATCGGCCGGAATGACGGGAGCCATTCTAACGTGTAAACATCACGACGGTTTTTGTCTGTGGCCGAGTCGGTATTCAGAGTATACAGTGGCCCACTCGCCATGGAAAAACGGTAAAGGCGATGTTGTCGGCGAATTTGCGACATCCTGCCGAAAATTTGGCTTAAAATTCGGTATTTACCTTTCTCCGTGGGACCGAACCGAGTCAAGTTACGGATCGGGGAAAAAATATGATGATTTCTACATTCAGCAATTAACGGAACTTTTAACCGATTATGGCGAAATATTTGAAGTCTGGCTGGACGGAGCGAACGGTGAAGGGCCAAACGGCCGAAAACAATATTATGATTGGAATCGATACTATGCCGTCATTAGAAAGTTGCAACCGAATGCGGTAATCAGTGTCTGCGGACCGGATGTCAGATGGATCGGCAATGAAGCCGGCCATACTCGTCCAAATGAATGGAGCGTTGTTCCCGAAGCGCTGAAGGATGTAGAGAAGATCATCGACAAGTCGCAAAAAAAAGACGATCAACGATTTGCACGGTCGTTTTCGTCCGCCGATGACGACTTGGGATCGCGAGCGGCATTGCAAAATTATTCAGGAACGTTGATCTGGTATCCCGCTGAGGTAAATACGTCGATCAGGCCGGGATGGTTCTATCATCCGTCAGAAGATGCGGCGGTGAAAAGTGCACGTGAATTGTTCGATCTGTATAAAAAATCAGTGGGCGGCAATGCCACTTTGTTGCTGAATGTTCCTCCGAATCGATGGGGCCTGATATCCGCAGTCGATCAACAGCAACTCAAGTTGCTGGGAGGGTATATCCGAAAGATAAAATCCAGCAATTATTTTGTCGACGGTCAGTTGACTTTTTCAAGTAACCCGAATCAGGTTGGTGGACGGAGCATTTTAGACTTGAGCGATCATCGTAGCTATTGGAAAAGCGCGGTCAATGATACGCGCCCATTCATCGAAGTTAAAATGAATCGTGCAAGGACGATTAATACGCTGATTCTGAAAGAGAAAATCGAAATCGGCCAAAGAATTGAGCAATGCGTACTTTTTGCCGCAGCCGACGGGGCCTGGAGACAAATTGCGGAGGTAGGTTCGGTAGGCTACCAACGAATCATTAGCATCGCCCCGATTAAGACCATGAAAATACGGCTTGAGATTCCGAAATATAGAGAATACCCGACTCTGTCCGGCCTAAGTGCTTTGTATCTTATGCCGTAAACATGACCGGTGCCGCAGCTTTACGACGAATATATGTATCAACTGGTGCAGTAACAAAGCCCGATACCGGAATTCCGCCGGTATCAGGCTTTGTTCATGATCAAAAAAATTAAAATCAGGACCGCCGTTTTTCCCAGTAGGCTTCAATACTTTCGAGGCTTTTTCCTTTCGTCTCCAATACCTGGTTTTTGATGTAAAATACGGCGACGAAGGATAGAAAAGCAAAGAAGTAGAAGATATTAATGCCGATGGCCTGCAATATAATCGGAAAAATCAACGAGAAGATAAAGTTCAATAGATATTGAGCTGTCTCTTATACACATCTCCGAGCCCACGAG
>UQRJ01000385.1 GCA_900543345.1 uncultured Sporolactobacillus sp.
GAAGAGCACAGAAATAAATCTTATTTCGGTCTTGACTTAATACCACAAGACTTATCAAGGACTGTAATCGTTTTCATCAATAGATATGCATTAATGGAGACGAATATCCTGCAAAAAAAGGGATCCATACCCATAAGTAAAATAGAAGAATGAGATCGATTACCGGTCGGCGGATCAATGTTAGCCGTTGGCCTGCTCGCCGCGCCTAAGCCGCAGAGCGAGACGGGTGAGTAGATTTTTTTTCTTGCGTGCGGCTTTTCTGACTTCGCTTAGACGGCTCATCAGTTCCTTGTCTCTCCGCTCAATTCGCCGCTCCATCTCAAGATCGACCCGTTGCATGACCCGGTCCGCCGTTTTTTCGGCAGTTGCTGCGGCTACTTGTTCGACCATCAGCCTGAATTGCGCGGCGGAGAGAGTGATTCCGGATTCGGTTTTTTCCGGCTCCTCCCAATCGATATAGGCAGGCGCGTGATCCGGGTCGTCTGCCGGCTTAGGAAATTTTCCGGTGATCATTTTAGCCGCCTCCTCTGTGGTCCTTCCCCGCTTCATCTGTTCGGCGATCTGTTTAACGGCCTGGATATCCGCCTCAAAATAAATGCGTTGATGATGTCGGTTCCGACGAATGACGTACCCTTCCTTTTCTAGTGCCTGCGTGAGCCTTCTGATTTTATCACGGCTAATGTGCAGCCGATCGGCAACCGTTTTGGTAAAATAACCGATGTTTTGTCTGCTTGTGCCCATGCCGTCTCCTCCTTGTCGGAATGTCTCATTATTTGAATTTGACAACCGGCAGGCAAACTCCTATCTTTTTGAGTGAAAACAAGGCAGAAACTTTTCGGCAAAAAAAGAGTTACTTCGCCATCTAAATACAAAATAAATATTATGTTAACTTTTAAGCCGCTTCTTCACCTCTCTTTTCGTTATAAACAACGATTAAGCCTGTAAATAGTTGTCGATAAATCGAAAAACAGTCGAAAAATAACGATCGGGATCAACAATCGATGAGGCCGCATGCGTCGCATTTTTAATAATCAGCAGTTCTTTTTCCGCGGCGGCCGCCGCATAAACTTTATAGACCATCTCCGTCGGCACAAAAGTATCTTTGTCGCCATGGATAAATAGCACGGGAAGCCGCGTTTTTTTCAATTGCTCGACGGCGGATGCGTCATAAATGCTGTAGCCTGCCCGTGCTTTGGTCACTTTGTCGGCTAAACGCAGAATTGGAAATGACGGCAGGTGATAGAGATTACGTAATTCATACGAGAATTCATCGGCTACAGACGAGTAGCCGCAATCTTCAACGATACAAGCAACGTTCTCAGGCAGTGGTTCGCCTGCCGTCATCATTGCCGTCGCCCCACCCATTGAAACGCCGAAAACAATGATTCGCGCTTCCGGGTCACGGGCAACGACATCGTTAATCCAACCAACAACGTCGCGGCGGTCGTCCCAGCCCATGCCGATATAATCGCCTTCGCTTGCTCCCGATCCACGCAGGTCCGGCGTCAATATGTTAAACCCGTGTTTTGCGTAGACCGATGCATAGTAAAACATATAGGAAGCATCATTCATGTATCCGTGCAACAGGATCGCCCAGCGATGGCTGTCCGGGTGCGTAACGAAACGCAAGGCATGGAGTTGCAAATGATCATGAGACTCGCGGTGCAGCTGTGTCGGTGGGAAATCGGCGATAAACTTTTTTTCTGCCACTTTCCGCTCATCGAGCCGCTGCTGGATGAGCGAAGGGATATTCCGTTTGGAAACGGCGGGATCAAGATTTTTTTTCGGAGACGAGTGGTCGGTTCGCGAGATGGCGAAATTGTAGAAATAATTACCGATCATATTGCCCGCTACCCTGAAAACGGCAGCCGTTCCGGTCAGTAGCAGAGACGCCAGAAAAGCACTCTTTTTAAAATCTCGTTTATCATTCTTAACTATTCGATCAACGCTTGCGGTAGATTCCGGTGCTTTTGCGGCCAAAACCAATCGCTCCTTTCAATCCTCTTATCTTTATCTTATAACGAAGCGGAGAATCGGTAAATGACGGGATCGGAAAGAATAGCCTTGTTGCCCTTCCCGCATTGTTTTTTGGCAGGAAAATTATTATCACACATTCCCCTTCCGATCCGGGTGTTAACAGACGCACTTCGGAAATGTCCGCATCTTTCTTTACCGACTTCGCTTCATTTATTAGCCCAAGTTAGTTTTCGTTCGCTGGTGTTGCCTTTACTTGTTTGTTTATTCTGCGCGATTTAAGGGCTGTCTCTTATACACATCTCCGAGCCCACGAGACCCTAAGACATCTC
>UQRJ01000386.1 GCA_900543345.1 uncultured Sporolactobacillus sp.
GGGTCTCGTGGGCTCGGAGATGTGTATAAGAGACAGATATGGAAGGCGCGAATGCTCAGATTTTTATAATTGAAACAGGGGCAAAACGACACTTTTTGGGTTCTAAACGCTCTTGACTTATTGGTCTTGTCACGTGCAAAAATGACAGTAATCAGAATGGCTGTTGTTTGCTTTAAAGTGCTTCAACATGCTCTAAGTGTTAAGAAAGCAATTTTAGGGATAAAAATTTTAGTTTGTATCCCGTAATGTGAGGATTTGAATGTAAAGTTACGAAATGACCGCTTTTCATTGCAATCTTGGCAAGATGTCTGCCGAGAAAAACAGTTCCGCCTAAACAGGTATTTTCATAGGTTTATCGCCCCTCTGATTGGATGACCTAATAAAACGATTTTTGCAGGTGGTATATTCCATCGCACGACATGAGTAAAGAATTTAATTCAGCGTGTCAGGATAGAAAGAGGCGATCATTTTATACGTTTCTTTCAATATATCCTCAGGTGAGAGCCCACGCACCTGCCTTTGAAAGAGGTAGGAATCGCTGCTGAGGATCATAATCAGCATATCTGCGCGAAAGATAGTGCTGCCCGATCGATCCTTTCGATCAGCCATCTTGCCCAATAGATTGACAAATAATTGATGTAGTCGGACGTACAAAGGGCTTTCCATTAGTGCTTTAACAGCTTTTACCGATCGCGTCCCTTCAACACCGGCGAGCAGATTGGACTTATTTTCTCGAAAGCGGATGAACAAATACAAAATCTGCTTCAGGCACAGCTCCGGACGCTCCTGCTGGTTTTGCTCCAGATACGTATCAATGTCAGAAAATAAGCAATTGATATTATCCCGAATCAGCGCAAGGCACAGCTCGCTTTTATTCTGGAAACGTCGGTAGAGAGTACCTGGACCGATACCGGCTTCGTTAGCGATTTGATTCATGCTGACTTGCTCGACTCCATTCTGTTTGAAGAGCTGTCTTGCCGTCTGCAAAATGCGCCGACGATTTTCGGCAGCATCGCGGCGTTCCGGGTGTGAATGGTTGGCACGTTTTTCCATAGTGATTTTCCCTTCAATAAAAGTCTTGACAATCGGAGATCTCTCCGGTTAACATGACTTGTGGAGACCTCTCCATTTAATTTTACGACAAAGGGAGGGAAGCTGACAATCGGCAGAATTTTTGTGTGAAAGGATGGAGCTTTTTGCGAAAGAAAATAAATCGGGAGGAAGACAATGGATCAGCTGGACGGCTTGCGAATGAAAAAACTTTTTCGTGGCGGTTCATGACTCCACTGTATATCGGTTCGTCGCTGAACCCAATTAATAGTTCATTGATTGCCACTGCGCTTCCCAATATTGCCGGAACAATGGATGTTTCGATCGGCGCTACGGCGATTCTGGTCGGTGTGCTCTATCTTGCCTGTGCGGTTGCTCAACCGACGTGTGGAAAACTAGCCGAGGTCGTCGGTCCCCGGCGCGTCTTCCTGATTGGTATTTTCATGGTTCTTATCGGTGGTATTATCGGCGGGTTGGCCTGGGATCTGCCGATGTTGATTGTTTCCCGGATAGTGATCGGCATTGGCACGTCTGCCGGCTATCCGTCGGCCATGATCCTGATTCGCAGGCGGGCCGACTCGCTTGAATTGGGGGAGGCACCGGGCAGTGTTCTGGGCGGCCTGCAGATTGCGGCAACAGCGACGGCGACGTTCGGACTGCCGATCGGCGGGCTGCTGGTTGGCGGGCTCGGCTGGCGATCGGTATTCTTCGTTAATGTGCCGGTGGCTCTGATCGCTTGGCTGACTGCATCGCGGTGGATTGCCCATGATCCGGCAGGCAGCGGAGTAAGAAGTTTCAAAACCATTGCCGCAGAGGTTGACGTGGTAGGCATACTCTGGTTTTCGGTCACGATGACGGCATTGCTGAGCTTTCTTTTCTCACTGCCAGAAGCGAATTGGCTGACGCTCTTGATTAGCGCGGCAGGCTGCGCCCTGCTTATCTTTCGAGAACTGCGGACACGGCGCCCCTTTTTCGATATCCGTCTGCTGACGACAAATCTGGCACTGACGCGTACGTATATGCGTATTGCACTGCTCGCACTTTGTGTTTATACGGTGATGTACGGATTGAGTCAATGGCTTGAAGCTGGGCAGGGTCTTTCTGCCGAAACGACAGGGTTGCTGCTGCTGCCGATGAGTGCCATATCGGCGCTGATTATGCCGCCGCTTTCTCGCCGCAATTTGGTCCGCGGTCCGTTGATTGCCTCGGCAGCGACGTCCCTTTTCGCATCGATCGGTGTGCTTCTGCTCACTG
>UQRJ01000387.1 GCA_900543345.1 uncultured Sporolactobacillus sp.
CGAGATGTCTTAGGGTCTCGTGGGCTCGGAGATGTGTATAAGAGACAGGCTTGTTTCTTTGAGTGTCGCAGCTCTTTGCTTCCCCCTTTTTGCCATCTTAATAAGTCAATTATACAAGATCATTTCACTTCCACCATTAACTGAACTTTTCGTTCTCGTAAAAGCCGGGCCGATGAGCCCAGTCATATCGTCGGAAGGGCAAATATTTTCCTTTCTACCAACTGATATTATCCCGAAATAATGATTTTAAGGACGAAAGTTTTTCTATTCGCTGAAAGGAAACAGCAATCACCACAGTTAAAGGCCCGACTTTTGATCTGAAAGCGTCTTGACAGGGAAACTTCATTTGTCCCGGTATGGGTACAATTTCTATAAGCAAAGTTTCCCGAGACTCCAGGCGAAATGAGGATGGACAATAAGTTTTTTAGGGATGCAAAGAGGCTCTCTCCTCTGGTAGAATCAAAGTCGACGAAAACCAGATTCAAGGAGTGACCTTCATGCCACAGGATACCATAGCCTGACCGGATTTTAATTTAAAACAACTTGAACAATCGCTCCGGCGGCGTCTTGCGCCGGCTGCTGGAAGGAATGGTTCAGCGGATCGCCGAAGCCCGGGCCGACCATGCGGTGCCGCCTTATTCATGTTATGATATAAAATATGATATAAAAAACGACTTTTTTCGCAGCGGAGTGACGATAAACGTGAATCAATGGACATGGCTCGGAAAAATCAGCTGGATCGACGGCCTAGTCGCCGCAGTAATTTTACTGCTCTTTTTCGTCGCAGCTTTTGTTATCTCAAAGTATTTGCCCAAACTGGTTGCAATGATTTCCAGCATCAGCAAAAATCAGATCGACGAGGCACTGATCACCGCTTTCCGTAAACCGATTGTATTAATTTTGATCGTTACCGGCATCTATCTGTCGCTGCGTTATTTACCGCTGCCCGCTAACTGGCGGCATGCCATCGCTCTGCTTTATAAATCCGCCGCGACGCTGGCGATCGGCTGGGGCTTTTACCTACTCTCCGGAGCGATCGGCGTCTTTTTCAATCACATGGGCGACCGCTTCGATCTACAGTTTAACACGATCGTGATCCCTTTCCTGTCGCGGATCGCCAAATTTCTCGTCATTGTTTTTACCGCTTTTATGGTGCTCGATCAATGGAATTACCATGTGACCGGGCTGATCACCGGCCTCGGCATCGGCGGGCTGGCTGTCGCTATGGCCGCTAAAGATACGCTCAGCAATTTATTCGGCGGTTTCGTGATCATTACCGACGCGCCGTTTACAATCGGCGAACTGATTCAGTGTGGTTCGATTGAAGGGTTCGTCGAAGATATTAATTTCCGCTCGACGCGCATTCGCACGCTTGATCAGGCACTTGTTACCGTCCCGAACTCCACACTGGCCAATCGGCCGATCACCAATCTGTCGCGAATGAATAAGCGGCGGATCTATTTTAATATTCCGCTCGATCTGGAAACAACCGGCCGGCAGCTGGATGCATGCATTGCCGCCCTGCGTAAGCGGCTTGCCACCGATCCCGACGTCGATCCGCAGAATATCATGGTCTATCTCGATAGTATTACGTCAACCGGCATCAATCTGATGATTCAATTCTATGTTAAGACGACAGACGTTGAGAAATGGTTCAAACTAAAAGAAAAATTTAACTTTGACATTCTTAAGCTGCTCAATGAATTTTCGATCGATCTGGCAACGACTCGTTCGCAGATGGTATTCGATCGACAAACGCTATCCGGACCGAAAGCCCCTGCCGGGAAAACGGCCGCGCCCGAACGCGAACACAAGCGGCAAACAGGCGACAACCATTGAGGCAATCGGGCAATTGCCCGGCACTGAACAAATCTGGACGATCTATTTCATTCCGCGCTTATCGTCGTTATTTCCGCGCTCAGTGCTTATCTTATCATCGGCTTTCAGATAATTTTACGAAAATCAAAAAAGCAGGAACCGCAGTTTCTGCTTTTTGATCGTCGCTTTTTTTCGGCCGCTATCCGTTCTGCCGGTAAAGTCCCGGATTTTCTTTAGCATTTTCTTTGGCAATTCGCATCGATTCCTTGATCTGACGGTACAATTTCTCAGCATCTTCACCTTCCAGAACGAGCAGCATCTCTTTTTTATTCAAACGCGTCAGGGCGGTGAGTGTCCTGGGAATTTCATCTATATTCACTGTCTTGTCGTCAATAGTGAAATAAGCTGTGCAACGACTTTTTTTAATCGTCTCATAGAGCTGTCTCTTATACACATCTGACGCTGCCGACGAATAGCCTTGT
>UQRJ01000388.1 GCA_900543345.1 uncultured Sporolactobacillus sp.
TCTCGTGGGCTCGGAGATGTGTATAAGAGACAGTTGATGTGTAATTCGGATTGGCTTCGCCGATAATGAAGCTGATTCGCGCGTATGGCTTTTTATCAATGGTGGTGGTTGTCCAATTGCGGCCTGCCGAATCGCGATGAATATCGATCAGCACATCCAGGGAAGGGATCTTTTTCAGCATTTCCTGAACGAGCCGGCGCGAATACGTATAGGCCTCATCGTATTCCCAGCCGCGTCGATAGACATGCTCGACGCCGATTCCTTGTTTCTGCAGCACTTGCGTGATGATTCGGCCGTCTCTGAACACAGTGACGTCCGGCTGTTTATAATTGGAGTCCAATCCTTTATTCGCCGGCTTGTACGATTCCCAGAAATGGGTATGGTAAATCAGAACGGTTTTCTTCACGTTTGTGCCCACTTTCGGCTTTTCCTCCGCTTTCTTTTCCGCAGGTGGATGGCTCGGTGTCTCCATTGAGATTTCCGGCGGATCGTCCCGCGGCAGATTGTTATAGTTCAATCCTTCGCCGGCATCGAAAATTTTGGTGTTATAGATCGTAAAGCCGGGAAGTTCCGTCCCGAACAAGCTGCGGATGTCGTCGAAGTGCAGACCGGTCATCGCTTCGAAGATGAGCCGATAGAGTCCTTTCGGCCGTTCGCTCGCCCGTACGACATGGCCGAGCAGCGCATTCTCGTGGCCGATTGTCTCCGAGAATAACAGGCCCGGCGACCAGTCCGCTTTTTGCATGGCATCGTCCACCGCGGCCAGTTTCCATTGGCCGGCTGTAATCAGCGCGGCGAGCAGATAGGCCGCAAGGGAGAGAAGAAGATAGTACAGTAAAAGTTTTCCAGATTTCGGTAGATGGTATGTCGACGAATGTTTGTTCAACGATCTGCCTCCTTGCCGTCGCGTTGGTTTGCTCTTTAAACTCTATGATTGTAGAAAGAGAAGATAGACTTGTTTTCCCGTTTTCTATTAAAATTGAAAAAAAAGCCCGCAGAGCCGCGGACGATGGTGCCGTGCTTTGGAATTATTGGGCCGTATAGCCGCCGTCAAGCACGACGGCTTGCCCGGTGATGCCGCGGGCTTTTGTGCTGGCTGTCGGGAATCAACGCAATGGTGACCTCACAGAAAAAGGCGGCGACTTGCGGGCTTCCGGTGCTCGGCAAGATCGTTTCCTACGCCAATGTTGCCCTCGATCCGAAAATCATGGGTTACGGTCCCGTCCCCGCAACCCGGCTGGCGCTAAAAAAAGCCGATCTGGATATCGGTGCCATCGATTTGTTTGAAATCAACGAAGCGTTTGCTGCCCAATCGATTGCCGTTCTCGACGATTTAGGCATCGATCCGGGCCGCATCCTGTCGTTGTTCATCGGCCTGGTAGGTATGGCCTACACAGGCCGCTACTTTTTTCTCGGCGGCCAAATCAATTTGAATATCGTCAATTTTATGATCTTATTTCTGGTATCCTGCTTCTTGGGACGCCGGCACAATATGTCGCCAGTCTGAATCGTGGGATCAAGACCATTGCCGGCATCTTGCTTCAGTTTCCGTTCTATGCCGGCATCATGGCAATCATGATCGGCTCCGGACTGGCTGCAACAATCGCTTCGGGATTCGTCGGCTTATCGTCTGCTGATTCGCTGCCTTTCTGGGGGCTGATTAGTTCGTTTATTATCAATTTTTTTGTCCCGTCCGGCGGTGGACACTGGGTGGTCCAGGGACCGTTCATGATCGATGCCGCCAAGCAGTTACAGGCGTCGCTTAGCCAGACGTCAATGAGCGTCATGCTTGGCTGCGCTTGGAACGACATCATCCAGCCGTTCTGGCTCCTTCCGGCTCTGGCTTTGGCCAAACTCCGGCTGAAAGATCTCATGGGTTATCTCGTTTTGCCGATGATGTGGGTCGGCATCGTCTACATCACCGTTGTTTTAATCTGGGGATTCTTTTTCTAAGCAGGCGACCGGTAGACCCCGGTCGCTTCATCTATGCCTGTTTTCCAGAAAAACTTTGCTCTTTACTGTTTGATGGGTTAGCTCGCGTTCCCCGATCCCGACGCGCCTCATCGAGAACAATCATTGGACAGCAACAGGCGAAGCAGCCTATAGTAAATTTACGAATTCAGATAAAATGAGAGGGGAAAAAACGATGTTGTTCCATAAACGTCCGCATACATACGTGAGTCAAGTACGGCTTTGCGTACTGAATCTGGAACGTTCCCAAGATTTCTACGTGAACATGCTCGGACCTGTCTCTTATACACATCTCCGAGCCCACGAGACCCTAAGACATCTCG
>UQRJ01000389.1 GCA_900543345.1 uncultured Sporolactobacillus sp.
CGTGGTTTGTTTGCGGTAAAGATGTTGCCCGTAATATTTTGTATGTCGCGCCGGGGGCCGATCATCCGGCACTCTATTCGCAAGGACTGATTGCCGACAAAGTGAATTGGATTGCCGGTAAACCGGAGCAAGCCAATTTTCATTGCACGGCGAAATTCCGCTATCGGCAAAGCGACCGCCCCGTTCACGTGCACGTGTTGGACGATGGACGGCTGGAAGTCGTATTCGATGAGCTGGAGCGTGCCGTGACCCCTGGCCAATCCGTCGTACTCTATGACGGCGACGTTTGCCTCGGTGGCGGAACGATCACCACGATCCTCAATCAGGGAACTAACGCTCCGATCGATTTTGTGGCTTCGCTTTCTATTTAAGACGCTTTTTGGCAAATGAAGGAGCATGAACGATGAACCAGGCGGCTGAAGAAGCGCTTCGCTTAGTAAGAAAAAATAAATTGACCGAGGCATTCGGCATATTGGATCGCGCAATCAGCGCAGATCCCGATGATCCGCAGGGTTATACCGATTTCGGTAATCTGCTGATCGCCGCCGGATACGCCGATAAGGCACTTGCTTTTTTCGAAAAGGCGCTTGCTCTGGATGATCGGTTTGCCGCAGCCGATTACGGATGGGGGTGCGCGCTTTACGAAGTGGGGCAATATGACGAAGCCGGCAAACGGTTTGCCGCGGCGGCGGATCACGGCTTCGCAAACGGCAATCTGTATTATATGATCGGCCGGGCGGCGCAAAAATTAGGCCGGGCGGGCCAGGCACTTGCCGCTTTTCAACGCTGCGTAGAGCTGAACGAACACGACGTGACGGCGCGTTTTCAATACGGCCTTTTACTGGCTCGTTTCGGACAATTGGTTGATGCGCAACGTCAATTTCGCACTGTTATCCGGCAGCAGCCGCGACATGCCGATGCCTGGTACAATCTGGGCGTGATCGCCGCGTTGCGCCGGCGGCCGAGCGAAGCCAAAAAAGATTTTCACCGGGCATTGATGTTCAATCCCCGGTACCGGCTCGCCGATGCGGCACTGAAAGCACTTGAGCGGCAGGAAGAGCAAAAGAAATCGAATGCGGAGGACGGCGGTGAATAGTGGAAAAACAGGAATCCATGCATTTACCGGCGGCAGACGATCGCCCGTCGATCAAAGCAGAACCCGAGCGAGTGGTGTTTCATAACGATGATAACGGTTACACTGTGATCATTGCCAAGGTGATCGAGACAAGTGAACCGTTTGCCGAAAAGAATATCACTATTGTCGGTTTTTTCCCCGCCGTTCATTTACATGAGACTTATCAGTTTTTCGGCCATTTGAAAAATCATCCGCGCTACGGGAAACAGTACGAAGTAGAAAGCTATCATAAAATTCTGCCACAATCACATTCTGGAGTCGTGCATTATCTATCGGGCGACCTGTTTCCCGGCATCGGCAAGAAGACGGCGGAGGCGATTGTTCGGTCGATCGGCGAAGATGCGATTACTCTCATCTTGAATGATCCGTCTGTTCTCGACCGGGTACCGAAACTAGATCGGGAAAAAGCGACATTAATTGCAAATACGTTGCAGAAAAATGAGGGACTGGAGAAGATCTTGATTGGCTTATCGGATCTGGGATTCGGTGCACAGCTAGCCATGAAGATCTATCAGACATACGGCAACGATGCATTGGCGACTGTCCGGAAAAATCCTTATCAGTTGATTGTCGACATTGAAGGCATCGGATTTCAGCGCGCCGACGAACTGGCGGCATCGCTCGGCATAACCGGCAATGCGCAGCCGCGGATACAGGCGGCTGTACTTTTTTGGCTGAACGAGCGGGCAATGGACAACGGACATGTTTTTATGCCGTATGATGAGGTGATCGACGCGGCCTGTAAACTGCTTAATACGACCGGAAAAGCGGAAATCGGCGAGGACGATGTCCGTCGTGAAATTGACGCACTGGAGGAAGACGGCCGGCTTGTCCGTGAAGATAAAGATGTCTATCTGCCGCAGCTTTATTATGCGGAAAAAGGCATCATCACCGGTGTACGCCGATTACTGGAGCAATCGGCGCCGGTCGACGATTTTTCCGAATCCGAATTTCTGCAGGCGCTGGGCAAAACGGAAGAAAAAATGAAGATGCAATATGCGGAAAGCCAGCAGGAGGCCATCCGCAAGGCGCTCCGCTCCCCGTTGATGATTCTGACCGGCGGGCCCGGAACCGGAAAAACAACCGTTATCCGCGGCATAGTCGATGTCCTGTCTCTTATACACATCTCCGAGCCCACGAGACCCTAAGACATCTC
>UQRJ01000390.1 GCA_900543345.1 uncultured Sporolactobacillus sp.
CGGCGCGGCTGGCAGCCGGACGCTGCAATGGTCCGCCGGCGGGACGGATTATCTGTTGGCTTCGGAAAAACTGTCGCGCGAGGAATTGACCGTTATCGCTCAATCTGTCGGCGGAACGGTGACTAAATAACGCAACTACCGGCGGCTGCTATTGCGGCTGCTTTTTTCGTGTCTGGCATCTTTTTTTTACCGGCAGTAAGTGATTAAATAGAAAAAGGATACCGCCCGGCGGATCCGAATATATGTCAAAGTAAAGGATCGGGAAGTAAAATGACGGATGAATTTTATCGGGATACGTGGGCCGACATCGATTTGGATGCCGTGCATGATAATGTAATGAATATGAAGAAAAGGATTCCCCCGGAGACGGCGCTGATGGCGGTGGTTAAGGCGAATGGATACGGACACGGAGCATTGCAGGTCGCGCGCACTGCGCTGGCGTCCGGGGCGCGCTGGTTGGCAGTCGCACTCTTCGATGAAGCGTTGGCGCTGCGCAAAGCGGGTATTGCAGCGCCAATTCTCGTCTTGTCGCCGATTCGCCCGGAGAATGCGGAGCTGGCCGCCGAGCGTGACATCTCGCTGACGGCTTTTCAACCGCAATGGATCAAACGGGCCGTTGCCGGCAACCATAGTGATAAACCGATACGCTTGCATATCGCCTGTGACACGGGAATGGGCCGAATCGGCATCCGCACGCAGTCGGATGCCGCCGCGTTGGCAGAAGCGTTGAACGGCGACTCCCGTGTCGTTGTGGAGGGAATGTTCACACACTTTGCCACCGCAGATCAGGATGATGAACACTACTTTAACGAACAATACGACCGCTTCGCAGCAATGATCGACCAGTTGAACAACCTCGGCATTCATCCGCGGGTGATTCACTGCGGCAACAGCGCAACGGCGTTGAGATATCCGGCACAGCGACGGCCGCTTTATAATATGGTCCGCTATGGCATCGCGATGTACGGCCTGTCACCGTCGCCGGAAATGGCCGAGCGGCTGCCTTTTCCGCTCCGACCGGCCTTGTCGCTGCACAGCGTGCTTGCGCATGTTAAAAAGGTGCCGGCCGGAGCGTTCATCGGCTATGGGGCGACATACGAGGCGCCCGCCGACGAATGGATCGGAACGGTTCCGATCGGTTATGCCGACGGCTGGCTGCGCGGGTTGACGGGCAGCGACGTGCTGATCGGCGGTGTGCGCTGCCCAATTGTCGGTCGTATCTGTATGGACCAATTCATGTGCCGGCTGCCCCGTGCATTTCCGATCGGTACAAAAGTGACGTTAATTGGCAAAGACGGCGCGGATGACATCAGCGCCGACGAGCTGGCAGAAAGGCTTGGAACGATCAATTACGAAATCACCTGCATGATTCATCCTCGCGTGCCTCGGGTATACTGGAGAAATGGCGAGCGGACAGAGTGTGTCAATCCACTGCTTCTGTAAAATAAATGTCGCTTTTAGGATAAAAACTCGCGTTTTTTGGCGAAAATAGCTTTGCAAACTATTTTGAAAATGATATCATATGGTCTAGATGTAACAATAACAGCTAAACGAGCCGACATGGCGGGGGTGCAAGCATGCAGGAGTCGAATGTTGAAAACATCATGCTGAGTTTGCCGCAACATTTGTTGAACGAGATCGACGGAATGGCGAATCGTGACAATATGAATCGCAGTGAGTTTCTCCACCGGGCTATCAGAATGTACCTGCGTGAGCGCAATAAGGGTTATGTTCGTGAAATTATGCGCCAGGGTTATATGGAAATGGCGAAAATCAATCTGAACATTGCTTCTGAAGCTTTTCTTGCCGAAGAGGAGGCAGAGATGACTCTTGAACGCTCCGTTAGCGGGGTGTAATGGGTGATTGTAAAACGTGGTGATGTTTACTTTGCAGATCTATCCCCGGTCGTCGGATCGGAACAGGGCGGGGTTCGTCCCGTTTTGATTATTCAGAATGATATCGGCAATCGCTTTAGCCCGACCGTCATCGTTGCGGCTATTACCGCACAGATACAGAAGGCAAAATTGCCGACACATGTGGAAATTGATGCGAAAAGGTATGGCTTCGACCGTGATTCGGTCATCCTGCTTGAGCAGATTCGGACAATCGACAAACAGCGACTGACGGACAAGATTACCCATCTTGACGAAGAAATGATGAATCATGTGAATAAAGCGATTCAAATCAGTCTCAGTCTTGTCGATTTCTAGCCTGCGTGCATCGGCCACATCAGTACATAATATCTGTCTCTTATACACATCTCCGAGCCCACGAGACCCTAAGACATC
>UQRJ01000391.1 GCA_900543345.1 uncultured Sporolactobacillus sp.
GGGACCGTCGACCGAAGGCATGGTGAAGGTCATCCAAGGGCTGCGTAACGGGACGCTGAAAGCAGCCTATCTTGCGTCGTTTACGCCTTCTCGCCGGGAAGAGCGGCCGTTCAAACGGGCCGTGCGGACGGCGTCGCTGTTTGCCTCCCCGACGCGGCCATCGATCGGTGCGCACCGCGGAGCAATCGGCCGTCACGCTTCGGCTTCCAGTGCCGTTGGTCGGTTGAAGCAATGCCTCGATCTGTAATCAATTAGGCCTAGTGAGCCAGATAGTCTTTTGTGCCTCATGGTGTACAGTTTTAGATGAGAGGAATCCCGTTCTAACCAAGCACACCGAGAAAAGCTTGACACATACGTCTTTGAAAATAAATGTTGACGGTTCATAGCCAATCTGTTATCATTATTTCGTCGGTGTTTTGGGGCACTAGCTCAGCTGGGAGAGCGTTGCCTTCGCATGGCAGAGGTCAGGGGTTCGATCCCCCTGTGCTCCATCCAATAAATTGTTCTATTCTTAAGGAATTCCGGAAACTGTTCATTCAGTAGCCGGTTTTTTAAATACCTTTTATTAAAAAGAGCCGCGAGAATAATTTCTCTCACGGCTCTTTTCATGGCTACAGGATAATCATTGCATCCCGGTTAGTCGTTAAATGCCGGCAGTACGGTACCGCCATCAATCCGATGTTAAAAAGCAAGGCAAATCAGTGGGTAACCTCCACGTTGCCGCCCGTTTCTTGCTTATGAAGCAGACTGTGCGAGCGACCATAGGCGAAATAAATAATCATTCCGATAGCGAACCAGACAATGAAGCGGATCCAGGTCAGATAATTTAATCCATAGATCAGATAGGCGCAGGTAAGAATACCAAGAATGGGCGTAACGGGGAAAAACGGAACTTTAAACGGCCGATTCATATCCGGCTGTTTCCGGCGCAGCACAATAATACCGGCGCTGACAATGATAAAGGCAACCAGTGTCCCGATACTGACCAGCTCGGATACGATTTGAATGGGAAAGATTCCCGCCGTAATGGCACAGACCACGGCAACAATGGTTGTCGACAGGGCCGGCGTTTGATGTTTCGGATCGACGCTGCCGAAAATTTTCGGCATCAGACCGTCGCGCGCCATAGCGAAGAAGATGCGCGACTGGCCGTACATCAATACCAGGCACACGGATGTGATGCCGCAAATCGCGCCGACCGAAACAAGAGCGGCGCCCCAATGGATACCAATTTGATCGAGTGCATAGGCAACGGGCGCCGCGCTTCCGACCGGCGTTGCGTAAGCCGTATACTTCAGAATGCCCGTCAAAATAGCCGAAACGATGATATAAAGTACCGTACAAATCAGCAATGAAGCAATAATTCCTTTCGGCATGTCCTTTTGCGGATTCCTCGTTTCTTCGGCTGCCGTCGATACCGCATCGAAACCGATGTAAGAAAAGAAGACAACGGCTGCTCCGGAGACAACGCCGTTAAAGCCGAACGGCATAAACGGATGCCAGTTTGCCGGATTGACATGCGAGAAAGCCAGCAGAATAAAGAGCAGGACAACGACCACCTTGATGACAACAATCACACCGTTGACGCCGGACGTATTGCGGACGCCGCTGATCAGCAGCAGGGCAATCAATCCGATGATCAGCATGGCCGGTACGTTGATGACGCCGTGCTCAAACGGCGACGTCGTGATGGCTTTAGGTAGATGAATGCCGATATTATTCAATAAATTGACCATATAGCCCGACCAGCCAATGGCCACCGTTGCAATGCCGACCGCATATTCCAGAATCAAATCCCAGCCGATGATCCACCCCCAGATTTCGCCGAGTCCGGCGTACCCGTATGTATAAGCGCTGCCGGCGACCGGAATCATCGCCGCGAACTCCGAATAGCACAGAGCCGCAAAACAGCAGGCAAGACCGGCCAACACAAAAGAAAGCACCAGTGCAGGCCCGGAATACTTTGCCGCCGCCACCCCGGTCAGCACAAAAATACCCGTGCCGATGATGCAGCCGATGCCGAGCATTGTCAGATCAAACGCACCCAGCGCTTTTTTCAATCCCTGCTTTCCTTTCGTCTCGTCGATCAGCATGCCGACCGGCTTTCTGCGAAAAATACTGTTCATGCACCTTTCCCCCAATCGTAATATTCTTAAAAGCGATACAAATCACTTTTTATATAATATCTATTCTGTCTCTTATACACATCTGACGCTGCCGACGAATAGCCTTGTGTAGATC
>UQRJ01000392.1 GCA_900543345.1 uncultured Sporolactobacillus sp.
TATTCGTCGGCAGCGTCAGATGTGTATAAGAGACAGCCGATGAAGAGAGAAGTTTATTCTGCGTTCGGTCGGGTTTTATCGACAAGAACAGGCTGGAACTGACGGCCGGCGATGGCCGATTCTATTGTTTCAATCATCAGATCCATTTTTCCGACCAGCGAATTCGGTTTGCCGAACGGATCATCCTGTCCGAAGGGGATGAAATAAATATTTTTCGTCACAATCAGTTTGGCGATGTTCTGCAGATTCAGACTCAGTCCATCGTTCGTTGAAATGCCGAGGACGACCGGGCGGCCGTTGCGCAGCGTCGCCTTAGCCGCCATGAGTACTGGAGAATCCGTTTGCGCATTGGCCATCTTGCTCAGTGAATTACCGGTCATCGGTGCGATGATCATGCAGTCCAGCGGCGTTCTCGGCCCGAACGGTTCGGCGTCGACAATCGAATCAATCACGTTTCGGCCGGTCATTTCCTCAACTTTGGCAATCCAGTCCGATCCCTTGCCGAAACGGGAGACCGTATGCTTCACTGTATAAGTTACAAAAACCGACACGACGGCGCCGGCACGAACCAATTTTTCAACTTCGGGAACCACTTGAGCATAGGTGCAATGGGAACCCGTTATGCCAAAACCGATATGCTTTCCTTCAAGCGTCATGTGAGTGTCCCTCCCGAGAAAATTGTTCAATCAAGAGTTCCGCAAGTACATTGGCAATGATCCGTCCCGCTGTTTTCGGTGCGACCATCCCGGGCAGACCGGGCGTGAGCATCGCTTTAATGCCTCTTTTTTTCGCAAAACGGAAATCGGTTCCGCCCGGCCGAGAAGCAACGTCGATAATCAAACTGCCCGCCGGCATCCGTGATAAAACGGAGCTGGTTAAAACGAGCGCCGGAATGGTATTGATGCATATATCATTGTCCTGCACTTCTTCAGCAAGATTTTTCAGATAGAAGGCGTCGACGCCCATTTCAACAGCACGAGCCAAATGGTCCGGGCTGCGGTCGCCGACTTTGACGCGCGCCCCAAGCGTGTGAAATGCCCGGGCAATACTCATGCCGGTTCTGCCAAGACCAAGAACGATCAGATGGGCACGATGAATGGTAATATCCGTATTCTGGATGGCCAACAGGATCGTTCCTTCCACAGTGGGAATAGAGTTGTAGATCGCTACATCGTCGCGCTCATATAACCTGACAATGTCTCGATGTGTCAGTCCGGACAGACGTTCGAGATATTCCGTGGCTATACCCGAGTAGATGCGGCAGTGTTCCGGTGTATTTTTCAGCCATTCCTCCGTGATCCGGACGGTGTCGCTGGAGAAAGTCGTTTCGATTCGACCCGTTTTGTCGGTTCCGCTGGCCGGCAGAATCAGAGCATCGACCGTCTCCGGACGGATTTCATCCATATCGACTTTGATGGTGCCGCTAAAATTGCGCTCCAGTTGATCGAAACCGACCAGCGATAGTCGGGCATCCAATGTAATCAGTTTTTCGATGACTTCAATCTGCCTTGCGTCCCCGCCGAGAACGGCAATATGTTTGCCGGTTAGCATCGGCTTCACCTCCGAGCGGCTATGGACGACAATTCATAGCCTTTTTCATTAACACTTTATGTTATGAAGGAGCCGCACCGGTGTGAAAATCAATTTATTGCCCCGCACAATTTTAATCGGCAGGGATACGCGCTTATTCGAGCAACGCTTGGTAAACACGCTTTCAGCAGATTAATCTGAAGATTATTTCGGTCAATGAAATAAAAAAACACCCGCACCGCAGTCTGCGGTCGGATGTTTTCATCGTTATTATTCGGGAAAGATTCAAATGGCTGTCGGCATTTCGCCTGTCGGACTGACAATCGAACAGGAGTACGGCTTGGTAAATATTTTTTGTGCCACATCCTGTACCTCTTCCTGCGTCACGGCGTCGATTCTGCCGATGATTTCATCGACGGAACGATCACGCCCGAGGATCAGCTCATTCTTCGCATTCCGGGTCATCCGGTTGTTTGTGCTTTCCAAACCGAATAGAATCGATCCCTTGATCTGCTGCTTACTGCTGCTTAATTCCCGATCTGTCAGTCCTTCACGAAGCATCTTGCGAATCGTCCGTTGAATCGCCTCGCCAAGTTGCCCGAGCCGGGCCGAACCGGTCCCTCCGTAAATTGTCAACAAACCGCTGTCTTTATAAGCCTGTCTCTTATACACATCTCCGAGCCCACGAGACCCTAAGACATCT
>UQRJ01000393.1 GCA_900543345.1 uncultured Sporolactobacillus sp.
TCGCACCGATGCGGGCGATAAGCGAGGCTGCCCAGCTCAAACCACGGCATGCAGATAACTGCCGGGGAAGGGTTGCTCTTCTGGCGACAATAAAAATTTTCATCAAAAACTGCCTCGATTCATCGTATGACGGCTATCATTTTATCCTCATTTCCGCAGAAGTATTTAATCCTCACAACTTAACAATGAAGCCTTTAATCATTTTCGGCTCGCCTGTCTGTCGGAAAAAATTTTTCAGCTGAAAATAAATTGACAGGTGAAAAATAATAGTTACTTTGCTAGAATGAAATAGATAGCTCAGCATTCTAAATAGCCGATGTCATCGGTTCATCAGCAAAGAAGGTATTCGCCGTGAAATACGATCTTACAAAGAAAACAACGAGAGGGGCTCAGCGGACTTTAGCTGCATTTTCCGATACGATGTTTGCTTTGCTGATGAAAAAGCCGTTTGCAGAGATAACGGTTAACGAACTTTGTCAGCGCAGCAACTATCCGCGAGCGACATTCTATAACTATTTTGACGACAAGTATGACCTGCTCAATTATTGCTGGTATTGTTTAGGCAAGCAAATTCGGCTTGAAGAATACAAGCAACTCGATCCGGATGCCTGTTTGTATGTTTTTTTTGATCGGTTCTATGATTTAGCCGCCGCCCACGTGGAGATGATTCAACGTATTTTGAAATTTAATTCGGAAAACAGTCTGTTGCTCCATCATTTTCAAGTGTATTTCAATACGCAGATAGATAAAATTTTTCGCGGTTGCCCTTACACAGGCAAATACAGGATTCCCTATGATATTGTTGCCAAACATTATAGCAACACGATTCTTCTTATTTTCGAAGAGTGTTTTTTGAATAAAAGATGCAACTCTAAAAGTCAGGCTCATGACTATTTACAATACTTGTTGGGCTCGCTGGCGAATTAATTTGCTCCATTGAAGGTGCGGTCCCCTGCCTAGCTGCAGACTTTACAACGTCTCGCCATGGCGTCAGGTCGGCGCCGAAAATCCCCGGATAAATCCGACAACTAGTCGATACCTTTGCACATTTTTTTAATTGTCCAAATCTATTCACAAGACCATCTTCTGTATATTGATTCTGAACTGATGCAATGTAACTATAGACATGGAGAGGTTAAGAATGCCGATATTCGGCATCTCTGGTATTTCAATACTATTTTTAAAGAATAAAGAAAGAAGAGGATGAAATTGGCAAAAGTTCTTTGCGTGTTGTATCCTGATCCGGTTAACGGTTATCCGCCGACATACGCCCGCGATTCGATTCCGAAAATCACGCATTATCCGGATGGACAAACCGTACCGAATCCCCAAGCGATCGATTTTAAACCGGGTGAGTTGCTCGGCTGCGTTTCCGGTGCACTCGGCCTACGCAAATTTCTCGAATCAAACGGACATCAATTCGTTGTGACTTCCGATAAGGAAGGACCGGATTCCGTCTTCGAACGCGAATTGCCGGATGCCGACGTCGTGATCTCACAACCGTTTTGGCCGGCTTATCTGACTGCCGAGCGGTTCAATAAAGCGAAAAAATTGCAGCTGGCGATTACCGCCGGCATCGGTTCCGATCACGTCGATCTCAATGCAGCAAATGAACATCGCGTGACGGTCACCGAAGTGACGTACTGCAACAGCATCAGCGTGGCCGAACATGCCGTGATGCAAGTGCTGTCGCTCGTTCGCAATTATTTGCCGTCGCACGAATGGGTGAAAAAGGGCGGCTGGAACATCGCCGATTGCGTTTCCCGCGCCTACGATTTGGAAGGTATGACGGTCGGCATCGTCGCCGCCGGCCGCATCGGCCGCGCCGTACTGAAACGGCTGAAACCGTTCGACGTTAAACTCGTTTACACGCAGCGTCATCAGCTGCCGGCCGATGTTGAGAAGGAACTCGGAGCGACGTTCATTCCCGACGTGCACGACCTAGCCAAGATTGTCGACGTCGCCGTTTTGGAAGCGCCGCTACATCCGCAAACTTATCATCTGTTTAACGAAGCAGTCATTCATTCAATGAAACGGGGCGCGTACATTGTCAACAACGGTCGCGGCGAACTTGTCGACCGCGATGCTGTTGTGCGTGCGCTGAAGTCCGGCCAGCTCGCCGGTTACGCCGGTGACGTCTGGTATCCGCAACCGGCTCCGGCCAATCATCCGTGGCCTGTCTCTTATACACATCTCCGAGCCCACGAGACCCTAAGACATCTCGT
>UQRJ01000394.1 GCA_900543345.1 uncultured Sporolactobacillus sp.
ACGAGATGTCTTAGGGTCTCGTGGGCTCGGAGATGTGTATAAGAGACAGCAGCGGGGTTCGCTTGGCCCATCGGAGTCTC
The DNA here is from genome assembly GCA_900543345.1 of uncultured Sporolactobacillus sp. Classification (GTDB taxonomy): domain Bacteria; phylum Bacillota; class Bacilli; order Bacillales; family Sporolactobacillaceae; genus Sporolactobacillus. Next base: position 81 of record UQRJ01000394.1, read on the forward strand.
GCGCCTTCCGCGCCGAACAATGAAGCAACAAAAACAACATTATTTTCAAATAGCGCCAAAAAATAAAGGAACTGCGCCAATCGCCTACTGAGAACCTACAAACGACAAGTTATCCGTTCCCACCGCGCTCGTTTCTATGTTAATATGAGTTTGATCAGCACAACGGAGTGAGTAGGCATGATTGAGCATACAGCAGAGCGCTACAGCGACTTTTTCAATCATCGGCCGACCGAAGCGATCGCCCGATCGATGCTAGGAAAACGTTTGGTATACCGCAGTCGGCAGGGTCTCCTCAGTGGTTTTATTGTCGAAGTCGAAGCCTATCTCGGCGAGAGGGATTCAACGGCACACGCTTACCGGGGACGACGGACCGCAGCGAATGAGGCGCTATACGGGCCGCCCGGCATCATCTACATTTTCATGTTGCGCGGCTACCCAATGCTGAACGCGATCACGCAAGATCCGGGCGTACCGCAAGGGATCCTCATCCGCGCCGTTGAGCCGGAATGCGGCATCGAAATTATGGAAAAGAATCGCGGGAAAAGCGGTTTCGATTTGACCAGCGGACCGGGAAAATTGACGACGGCGTATGGTATTCGCGATAAATCGCTAAATCTGAAACCAATGAGTGAGGCGCCGCTATCTATTGAGCTCAAGGGCGGTCGCCAGCCAAGAGCGATTATTTCCTCCGCCCGTATCGGCGTTAGCCGCCGCGGCGGCAGCACATTTGATCCGTACCGTTTTTTCGTCAAGGGTAATCCATATGTTTCAGGTATGAAAAAACGCGAGATGGATTTGACAACATACGGATGGCGGAATAAATCTTAGAAGGGTCTCATCAAGGCGGGATGGCCCGCCGCAACAACGGATCGTCCGCTGTAATGAACGGCTTATGGTTTTGCGGCTGTGTCCGCCGCCCAATCGCCTTTGCGATAGAGCGCTCGTCGATTTAGCCGCGGACCGGCGAAACGGTTCCGAAGTGGGCAAATTGCGCAGTGATTAACGGTCAGCACTTTTCCTCACTCCGACGATTTGCCGAATGCTGCGTCCATTTGCTTCGAACCCGGAAGCTTTATTCCTATCACACTTATGTCTGTCTGATCGGCCGATACAAGGGCACGCTATCAATTATCTTGTTACCGGGGCCGCCCAGACTGGCGACCGATTATCTTGCGGAACGTTTCGTTTGTTCAAATGAGGGAGGAAAAAGGCATGACCGTTAAAATGGTGGTCACTGACATCGACGGGACTTTTCTAAGCGATCAACGGGACTATGAACACGAACGTTTTAATCGTCAGTTAGCTAAAATGAATGCATTGGGCATTCACTTTGTCGTCGCCAGCGGGAATCAATACGACCATTTACTCGACGTGTTTGCAGCCGGCAATTCGCATGTCTCAACGTTTATCGCCGAAAACGGTGCGCTGATTATCGACGGCGGGGCTATCATTGTCGATCAACCCATCCCGGATCGCATCGTCAAATCGCTTTTGACTCACATCTCTGGCACTCCGCTTTTTCAGCAAATTTCCGTTCATGTATCGGGAAGAAACGGAACATACATTCAAGCGGAAGATCCCATCATCCACTCGGACACAGCGGATTACTTTTTAAAAAACATCCGGATTGTTCCCGATCTGGTCGCAGTTCAAGATGCCGTCTACAAAGTGAATCTGGATTGTCCCGATCAGCAGACCGATGAAATCAGTGCATCCTTGAAACAAATGTTCAATCGTCAATTGCACATCACGCAAAGCGGATGGGGGAGTATCGACATCGTCCCGGAGGGCGTTGACAAGGGCTGGGCTGTCCGGCAATTAGAAAAATACTGGCACATCAAGCCGGCAGAAATCGTTGCGTTCGGTGACAATTTTAACGACTTGGAGATGCTGCAACACGTTCAATTCGGTTACGTGATGAAAAATGCCCGAGCAGCAATGCAAGCCTGCGGTCTGCCGACGACTGGCAAAGACAATAACCATAGCGGCGTACTGGACGTGATCGATCAAATTATTGATCAGGAATTAACCTCCGGCAGCCGTCTGTAATACCTTGGGCTCGGCTTTTTTCATGACGGAATGGACAAACGTGCCCTCATCATTTGTTGTCAGAGAGGCGTTACCATTAGATGGT
>UQRJ01000395.1 GCA_900543345.1 uncultured Sporolactobacillus sp.
TTCGTCGGCAGCGTCAGATGTGTATAAGAGACAGATATTATACACAGTGTAGCCGGTACTCAATAGTATTTTAACGCGAAGGTAATAAATGATATGAAATTTAGATCATTTGACAGTGATTGGATCGACAAACATTTATGGAAACGGAGGGATTCATCATGAAGTTGAAACGGTGGTTCCTATTGGTCGGAGCAGCTGCAAGCATTTTCTTATTAGGTTCTTGCGGTTCTTCCAGTTCCAGCAACGATTCAAGCGGCACAACGACGATTAAGATTGCTTGGCGGGCAACTGGTAAGAATGATAGCATGTATCGGGTGTATACCAAAAAATGGATTGCCGATTTTGAGAAGAAAAATCCCAAGATTAAGATTTCACTGCAGCCAATTAATGCAACAGAGGGCGATTATTTTTCAAAACTTGATTTGGCCATGAAATCCGCCGACACCACGCCGGATATCGTGAATGAGGATACCTTCATTTTGCCTGCCGATGCGAAGGCAGGTTATCTGCAGCCTTTGGATGCCTATTTGTCCGGATGGTCGGATTGGAAAAACTTTACCGCTGCGCTGAAGAAGGGCAGTCAGGGATCAGACGGTAAACAATATGGCATTCCCGGTACGACAGATGCCCGTGGCGTATGGACGAATTTGAACGTGACCAAGAAGGCCGGTCTTTCTGCCAATTGGGAGCCAAAGACTTGGCAAGATTTAATCGATGCCGCGAAGAAAATTAAGAGCGCCAAACCAAATGTCATCCCGTTCGCCATGGGTGTATCGACGACTAACGGCGAGTCTGTCGCCATGCAAACTTTCGAGCAGCTCCTATATGGCACGGGCGAAACACTTTACAACGAAAAGACAAACAAGTGGAATGTCGGCTCGAAAGGCATTTTAGCCAGTCTGAATTTTATCAATCAGATCTACAACAAGGATAAAACGGGGCCCAGCCTTGCAGTCGCCATGAATAGTAACTATGGCTCCACGATTTTTCAAGATAAAATTCCGAAGAATCAGGTCGGCCTGGCCATGGACGGTATTTGGAATACCGGCAACTGGTCTAAAGGCGGTGCGGCGCCAATTGCCAATATGACCAAGGTACTGGCGTTTAATCTGATGCCGACGCAACACGGCGAGAAACCCGGCTTTGTGACGATGGCCGGCGGCTGGTCGTGGGCGATCCCCAAGAATTCGCAGCATAAAGCTGCCGCGTTTAAGGTGCTGAAAGCCATGAATACCAAGGACCTGGCCGTTCAACGTGCCCTGAAAGAAGGGACGTTAACTGTTCGCGACGATGCCGCTAAAGATCCTGAATACTTGCAGAAACCATTTATCAAGGAAGCCACCGAAGCCTTGCAAAATGCTTACTTCCGCCCGAAGAATGACTTGTATCCAAAGGTTTCCATTGCCATTCAGCAAATGGTTGAGTCCGTCGCTACCGGTCAAAAAGCACCGAAGGAAGCTGCGGCAAAATATGCATCAGATGTCAAAGGCATTGTCGGTGCCGATCATACAGAAACACAGAAATAAATAAAATCAGAGCACGGTGCAGGGCCAAAATGAAGTACCCACCGCGCTCTTTTTTGAAACAGAGGTGATATCAATGCATGCACCCCACTATGCAACTGTGGCGAAAAGAACCGGACGGATCCGGTCTGAACGGCGACTATCAGTTTGGTTGATGCTTCCTAGTTTTGTCCTCTTGTTGATTTTCTTTATTACACCGATGCTGTTAACGATTCTTTTCTCATTTACCAATCTATCGCTAACCGGCGCGAATGCCTCGGCACTGCAGTTCGTCGGCTTTCAAAATTTCGTGCAGATGTTCCGCGATCCGCAGCTCGTTCAATCTATATGGAATACGCTCATTTTCGTCGTGTTCTCGGCGGTTATCGGCCAGTGTTTCTTCGGTTTTCTTATTGCCTTCATGATGCGGGGTAAAAATAGGACATTTCGTCGTATTGTCGGTCTGATTGTCATCGCGGCCTGGGTGACGCCGGAAGTTGTGGTTGGGTTCTGTTGGGTGGCCTTTCTTGGCGATAATGGCACTTTGAACATGATTGCTCACAGTTTGTTGGGTATCAAACCGGTCGCGTGGCTTTATACCTTCCCAATGGTCAGCGTCATTATCGCGAATATTTGGCGGGGAACGGCATTTTCCATGATGGTCTTTCAGACTGCTTTAGATGATATTCCATCTGAAGTCTGTCTCTTAT
>UQRJ01000396.1 GCA_900543345.1 uncultured Sporolactobacillus sp.
GGGTCTCGTGGGCTCGGAGATGTGTATAAGAGACAGGCAAGAATGTGCGTAGAGAACAGAATAGTTGTTTGTTTGCTTGCCAGCGATAAAATGTCTAAAAGTTCTCTACGCCCGAACGGATCAAGCGCCGAAGTGGGTTCGTCGCAAATCAGCAATTTGGGATTCCCCAGCAGAGCCTGGGCAATGCCAAGCCGCTGTTTCATGCCGCGGGAGAATCCGTTGATTTTTTTCTGTTCATTGCTTAGTCCGACTAAGCGTAATAATCCCTGCGCCCGTTTTCGGATGCGTCGGCGAGACATTCCGGCAATTCTGCCACAGAATGTGAGATATTCCAACGGCTTCATGTAGCCGTAAAATTCCGGTACATCGGGCAGATAGCCGATGTATTGATTGGTGCGGGCGCTGCCGTCATGCACTCGCTTGCCGCATACATATATTTTTCCTTTATCGGGCCGCAGAAAACCGAGAACCATTTTCATCGTTGTCGTTTTTCCCGCGCCATTTTTCCCAATTAGCCCAAAGATCGTCTGTTCCGGCAGGGCTAAATTCAGGTTTTTCAAGACAGTGCGTCGGCCGAATGTCTTGGTGACGCCTTCGAGTTGCAGGACGTTCATGCCTCGTCATCTCCCTTACCGATAGTGAAGTAGAGGATGGGACCGATGATTTCAATGATTAAGACAATGATGATCCAGATGGCACGATTGCCGAAGCGATAGTGAGGGTGACGCAGGACATGGATTAGTGCCGCCGCAGCCAGTGTTAATTCGATAGCGGCGATGGGAATTATAAACGGCAGATAGGCGATCAATTCTTTCATGGCGTATGCGCTTCCCATTGATCCAGACGGTGCCGGATGCGCTGAAATCGGTGATCGTTTTGCAAGGCCTGAAACACCGGATTATGCGTCACTGTAGTTTTTAAGTCGCGGCGGATCAGTATGTCGCTGCGCGGAGCATGCGAGCCAAGGTTGAGCGAAGCAAAGTAAGGCTCCAAGCGATCGAAGAAGGCGTCGCCTTTCAGCCTGAGTGGGAAGACCCCCTTACGAGTCGCCAGATCGGTATACGCCTCCAGCAGTTTCAGTGCCTGCTCGTTTTGGCCGATAGACACATAAAGACTGGCAGTCGTTAAGTAAAAAGAAAAATAAGAAGCAGGATGCAGCTTTTCCAGAGCGAATACGTTGCCGAAATCCAGTGTTCTTTGTAAGCAACGGTTCATTTGTTCGGGATCATCCGTGTAAAGTTGCATAAGGTCGGCCAGGGCAGCGAATAAGCTCAGTACTGTCTGGTACAATTCCTTTTGCAGGACCTCTTTTGCCCGACCACTGTCTCCTTGCATCGCATAGGCCTTGGCCAGCAATTGATTGGTCGAGATCAGCGGTTCCTCGATGTTGCCGAGCAGATCGACGGCTTCTTTCGGCTGTTGCCGGGCCAGAGCGCAGTAAGCACGCATTGATAATGACATGCGGGCGAGCACCGGGTCACGGCTGTTTTGCTCCACTCGTTTAAAAAGAGCAGCCGCCTGTTCGTAAATAGCGGCGGTTTTGGCGGGATCGTCCGCCTGCGTCGCGTGATTGACCAGCAGCTCGGCCATCGAAAAAAGCAGCGGCCAGCAGGAATAGTATTTTTTGATCGTTTTCCGGCAGCGCGCGTAAACGGCTGTAAAGGGTTCTTTGGCGAAGGCGTCGGCCAGTTGAATATACAATTTTTTAATATCTTCGGCAGGCATTTGCGGCTCATAACCGATCAACTCATCGACACTTTTGTTGAAATACGCGGCAATGATCGGCAATAAGGAAAGATCCGGGTAACTTTTGCCCGATTCCCACTTTGACACGGCCGGTTTGGACACGCCGAGGTAGTCGGCAAATGCTTCCTGCGTCAATCCCATTTCTTTTCTTAAATGAGCAATATTGGTTCCAATATGAATGCTTTGCATACCTACACCTCACTTTCAAATGAATTATATAGTGCTTCTCATCCCGGAACAAGCGATTTATAGTTAACATAAGTAAAAAAAGTTAACTTATAGTTAACTTTTGCTGCATGCGCATTGAGGTTTTTGCCTCAGGGCGTGTTTTCATTTTTCTGGCAATTGGCAAGAGCGCATGCTGTTTTGGGCGGTGACTTGCGTAGCTGTAAACATATCCGTCTTACTTCTGTCTCTTATACACATCTCCGAGCCCACGAGACCCTAAGACATCTC
>UQRJ01000397.1 GCA_900543345.1 uncultured Sporolactobacillus sp.
AATCCCGTCGGATAGTTGGCCTCTCTTTCAGTTATCGCCCGGTAAAATGTCGGCCGCACGTATCCCGATTGTTCAAGCGTCGTCGCGATCCAACGAAAAAAAGCGGCGGTATCTTCGAACGTCACATCGCAGAAAATCAGATTACTTGTAAAAAAACGGGCAAATTCTACCGTCGTAAACTCTTTGTCGCTCATAATTTTTCTCCTTTTGATGGAAAAACAACTTCATGCGGATAAGCCCACTGAACAATTTCCGATGCCGGCAATGCTTCCGGTTCCTTGCCGCCGGCGATCGTCAGGACATTGTAGTAGATGTGCGCCAGTTCTTCCAGATAAGACGCTTTCAGACAAGCGTCATATATGTCCTTCCCGGCGGCAATCGTTCCATGTTTCTCCATCAATGCGACATCCGAATCGGTTAGCATCTCGGCAACTTTCCGGCCCAGATCCGGGGTTCCCGGACGGCCGTACGCAGCAACAGGTACGTAACCTTTTCTGGCTCCGAGCGCCTGTAGTTCATAGACAATCGCCGGAATAATTTTCCCCAGGACGGCGAAGGAAGTCGCAAACTTCGAATGCGTATGCGCCACCGCCGCAACGTCCGGCCGTTTTTCATAGACAGCAAGATGCATCAACAGTTCGCTCGTCGGTTTTAATCCGGACAGATTTTCCACGACCCGAACATGCCGGTCGACGACGACCATATCCCGCGGCGTCAGTTCGTCACGGTCGACGCCGCTCGGCGTAAAGACGAACAGCCCCTTTTCCCGATCGCATGCACTGAAGTTGCCCGATTTGTACTGACATAAACCCTGTTTCTGCGCCTGTTTGGCCATCTCACAAACATCTTTCTTCAGATGTTCGAGCAAGGCAATCACGCCTTTCTTAATGTATAGGCTCTGTTTTTAAACATCATGTTGTTTTTGCTATTCCATGGTTTAGGGTGGAAGGCGCGAGACTCCTGCGGAAAAGCGAGCCAAGACAAGCCTCCGCAGCAAGTAAAACGAGCAAGGAGGCTCGCGGAGCGCCCGGAGCAGCGGAAAACAACAGCTAAGTTTAACAGAACCAGTGTATAAACTAACAACAGATTCAGTCGACAACCTCATTTTGACTCAAGCACATTCTCCTCAGCCGACTGGTCTTTAGTGTGAACCAAAACAGCTCTTTCTATGTCAACATCCCGAAAAAAATCGACGGACCGTTTAAAACGGCTCGCCGACTTTTTTTATATGCTTAGGCTATTAAAATTTTCGCAACTGAACGAATCGCTCATGACGGATCTGCGGTGAACTTCGTTTCATATCATCAACCGTTCGTACAAGCGCTGATCTTAAAAGCAAAGTGGATGTCGCCTGTCGCATCGATATGGTAAGCCCGATGTACCGGAGCTCCCCAGCTGTCGTCACCGCCGACACCCATCTGTCTGGCAGCCAGCGTCACATTGGTGTAATGAATCTCGGGAAGTTCATTGCTATGCAGCGCATTCTGCAATTCAAATGCCGTATAAGGTGAGACACCGAGCTCAAACGGTTGATCCAATGCGGCGAAGCACAGGCCTTCGCCGCGCTCATTCAACACCTGCACCCATCTGACGCCGGTACGATTTCCGCTCTCCTGAGGAACCGCATACCTCGACACGTTACTGACCACCTTTTGGCTGAAAATGCCGAGCCGGGCGCCACAATTTCGATCAATATAATTTTCCTCGGGACCTCTTCCATAATAGTAAAATTGATTGAAATCGGCATCCATCCGCAGCAAGATCGCGAAAATCGGCAGATCCGGCAACTCCTGCGCCCCGTGGTAGTCGGCCTGTACATCGATGGTCTCATCCGACCGAACCGTATAGGATACGACGACACTCGCCTGCTCGGCCATCGGTAATTGATACGTATAAACAATAGTTACCGAATCCCGCTTCTCGACAATACGCGTCCGGACGCAGCGCTGAAACAGACTGGCCTGAAGCCACAGCCCGCTTTGATAACCGAACCCGCAACCGGTGTCGTTATCGGTTAACGCACGCCAGTAAAGCGGCGCCGGCGGCTGTTTCAGTAATTCGCGACCATGATAGCGCAGTGACAACAGCCCATTGTTTTCTCTGGAAAAAATGGCGCTGAAATTATCCGTTCGCACGCCGAGGTTGAACGTGCCGTGAATCACCTGCATCCCTGTCTCTTATACACAT
>UQRJ01000398.1 GCA_900543345.1 uncultured Sporolactobacillus sp.
GGCAGCGTCAGATGTGTATAAGAGACAGATTTTATACTATACCGTTCGGTCAGGCCGAGATTAAACGTGAAGGCACGGATCTGACGATTGTCGGCATCGGTAAGCAAGTCGGCACCGCATTGAAAGCGGCCGACCAGTTGGCAAAAAAGGGATTCAGCGTCGAAGTCATCGATCCGCGGACGCTGTCGCCGCTTGATGAGAAGACGATTATCAAATCGGTGATGAAAACCGGCCGACTGATTATTGTCGACGAGGCCTATCCGCGCTGCGGCGCAGCGAGCGACATTGCCGCCATTGTCGGTGAAAAAGCATTCGATTATCTGGATGCGCCGATTAAACGAGTAACGGCGCCGCACAGCCCCGTTCCTTTTTCGCCGCCGCTTGAAAAAGCTTATATGCCGAGTCCGGAGAAGATTCTGGCGGCTTTTCACGAGATGGTGGGCGACAACGTGTTCACGTCCGTGTGATCCGGCCGGATGAAACAGTCCCGGTCGTCTGTCATGATCGATTAAGTCAGGAGGAAGGAGTAGACGTCATATGGCGACTGAAATTATCATGCCGAAAATGGGCATGGGAATGGAAGAAGGTACGGTTGTCGAATGGCTGAAACATAAAGGCGATCGAGTGAAAAAGGGCGATGCGGTCGTGTCGATCAGTTCGGATAAGATTGAAAAAGATCTGGAGGCTCCTGCAGACGGTGTACTGATCGATATCGAGGCCAAGGAGGACGATGCCGTGCCAATCGGCCACCCGCTCGGCTACATCGGTGCGGAAGGTGAAACCATAGAGGCGGCGGCAACGGCGGCGCCGGAAAAGCCAGCCGCTGCGTCAATCGAAACGGAAGCGAGAAAACCGGAGTTCCGCGCGCCGCAGCCGCAATCGGCGCCGCAACGTCGTCTGCGCGTTTCGCCGGCCGCCCGCCGACTGGCGAAAGCCGAATCAGTCGATCTGGATGCCCTTAAGGGTAGCGGGCCGATGGGGCGAATCACTAAAGCGGATGTTGCCGCCGCGGTCAAAGCGCGGGAAGCCGCGCCGACTCCCGCCGCAGGCAAAGCGGCAGCGCTTCCTTTGGCAGGTGAAGCCGCGCCGACAGGAAGCCCAACCCGGCTCGCTGTTACCTCGACCGGCATCAGGCCGGAAGGAAGGGTGCGGAAAGTCACCGGTATACGTAAGGTCATTGCCCGGCGGATGTTCGACAGCTTGCAACAGACTGCTCAGCTGACGCTACAGACAACGGCCGATGTGACCGAGCTGATTGGTTTTCAGAAAAAAGCCCGCGAGGTCTATCCGATCACCGACGACGTACGCTTGACGATCACCGACTTCATTGCCAAAGCAACGGTTAATGCACTGCTGGCGCATAAGCAAATGAACAGCACCTTCGAAAATGAGACAATAACGACTTATGATGCGGTCCATCTCGGTGTTGCCGTCGCGCTGGAAGAGGGGCTGGTCGTGCCGGTTATCGTCGATGCCGATAAAAAATCGCTTAGCGTCATCTCGCGTGAGATTCGCAAAGCAAGCAAGGCCGCGCGTACCGGCCGGCTCGATACCCTTCGGTTGAGCGGGTCGACGTTTACGGTGACTTCGCTCGGTACGTACGGTATCGGCTTCTTTACGCCGGTGCTGAACCCACCCGAAATCGGCATTCTCGGAGTCGGAACGATTGAGCAGCGGCCCGTGTATGTTGGCGATGAACTTAAGAAGCGAAGTCTGCTGCCGCTGAGTCTGACCTTTGACCACCGTGCGATCGACGGCGCGCCGGCTGCCGAATTTCTTGCCGCTGTCAAAGCTAACCTTGAGGCACCGCTTAAACTGGTACTCTGATCCTAGCGTCATGACGATTCTCCCTCCGGGGGGAATCTTTTTTAATTCTATAGAGAAGAAGGGGTTAAAAGATCTTTAGAACAGAAGAACAACTGAATCTCGGCCGGCACCGGAGGCTTGGCTGAGCCAAGTTTTCTTTATCGCCTTCCCCCAATCCATTCTGAAATAATGGATTAAAGCAGATGAAATAGGTTACAATATTAGCAGTGTCACAGAAAAACTTGTACAAGAGTTTAGACGGGTAGGGGAGAATGATGCCACAATCTAAATATTTCCGCATAGGCGTCTGGGTGCTGCTGATATTGCTAGTCCTTCTGGTCGCGTCGAAACTCACATTCTGTCTCTTATACACA
>UQRJ01000399.1 GCA_900543345.1 uncultured Sporolactobacillus sp.
CGAGATGTCTTAGGGTCTCGTGGGCTCGGAGATGTGTATAAGAGACAGGTTCGTAAGAATGGCTATACCTACTTCAACTTTTCCAAGCAGCATATCATTGAAGCGGTTAATGGCAGCCTGCGGCGATTGCAGACCGACCACGTCGATTATTTGCTGCTGCATCGGCCGGATGCGTTGATGGAACCGGCGGAAGTCGCCGCTGCGTTCGATGAATTGCATACAGCCGGGAAAGTGCTTCATTTCGGCGTCAGTAATCAGAATCCCGGCCAGATGGAACTACTGAAAAGGGCGATTCGTCAGCCGCTAGAGATCAATCAGCTACAATTTAGCATCAAGGCAACATCGATGGTCGACGAAGGACTGTACGTTAACACGACATTTGCTGGGGCGACGGTTCGCGACGGCGGTATTCTTGATTACTGTCGATTGAATAACGTAAAGATCCAGGCTTGGTCGCCGTTTCAGTGTGGATTTTTCCAAGGCGTCTTCCTGAACAATCCGAAGTTCCCGGAATTAAATAAGAAAATTGATGAAATTGCCAAAAAATATGACGTCACGGGCAATGCCGTGGCGGTTGCCTGGATCCTCCGCCATCCGGCGAAAATGCAGGTTGTACTCGGCACGACGAATCCGAAGCGCGTGTCGGCATCAGCCGCCGGCGCCGACATCACGCTGACCCGCGACGAATGGTACGAAATCTATCAGGCGGCAGGTAACAAAGTGATCTGAATGAAAAACGAGAACGGACTCACCGCGGCGACTTTAACCAGCTACGCCGCCGGCAAAGCAATTTGAGTCAAAAATGAGGACGGCCGCCGCAATGACCAGCGGCCGTTTTTCACTGCCTGGTCACGCTGCGGCCGTTTCAGTGATTCGTTTTTATAGAGAAAAGACAAGATTGTATTTCGGAGGTTTTGATGATGAAAATCTTTGCGATTGTACTCGGCGATATCACGAAATTCAAGGCGGACGCGATCGTCAACGCCGCCAATACGTCGCTGCTCGGCGGCGGAGGCGTAGACGGGGCAATCCATCGCGCCGCCGGTCCGCAACTGCTCGAGGCCTGCCGCGCGTTGCATGGATGTGATACCGGTCAGGCGAAAATCACTAAGGGCTATCGGCTGCCCGCTAAATATGTCATTCATACACCGGGACCGGTATGGCACGGTGGCACCCAGCATGAACACGATCTGCTGCGCAGCTGCTATACGAACAGTTTGCGGCTGGCCGAGGCACACGGCTGCCGCTCCGTCGCCTTCCCGTCGATCAGTACCGGCGTCTATCGCTACCCAGTAGATCGTGCCGCCGCCATTGCCGTCCGGGCCATTCGCAAGTTTCTCGCTCGTTCCGTTTATGTGGAAAAAGTAACGATGGTCTGCTTCGATCCGCAAACGAAAAAAACGTACGATCAGGTGAATGCCGTTGCCGGTCCGCTTGACGGATGAAAGGCGTCATGACTATTCCCGGCATCCGTTGCAGCCCGGCAGTATCATGGCATTGTCAAACAATCAAGGGAAACATTTCGCCCGTTCGGACGGATTGCTCGGATCAGGCAGCGGCCGGAAAAATCGACGCGTCAGTCATCCCAGCCGGCTGCTAGGTTGCCCACTGCACAGACGGTTCCCACAAAACAAAAGTAGACTCTTGTGGGAGGCCGGTCGCCAATGAGTCAGCGGACTGCTGCGGATTGAAGGCTTAAACGAATTCCGTGCTGCCCGTCCCTTTTTATTATCTCATTACCGGAAGCGGCGGCCACTATATGGAATTTTTCAACAATCCTTCGTTTGCCCGCCGCCGATCCGAACCATAAATCGGATACCGGTTGCGAATGTTTTAGCAGCGTTTCAAATAAAAATAAAATGATCCGCCGAGGTGGATCATCAGCGATTACTGGTAAGGGGTGCCTACTTGTGAGTAACGAATGGTTCTATGCAGAAAAAAATGAGGTCAAAGGACCTTACTCTGCGGAGCAGATGCTCCGTTTTGCCGCCGAGCAGCGGATTTCCGGCAAAACACCGGTCATCGCTCGCGGAATGACGGACTGGCTGCCGTTTGCAGCTGCGGATTTACAGGCCGCCCCCAGCTCCGGTGACGGAAATAGTCACGACACCGCCCGCCAAACGCTGTCTCTTATACACATCTGACGCTGCCGACGAATAG
>UQRJ01000400.1 GCA_900543345.1 uncultured Sporolactobacillus sp.
ACGAGATGTCTTAGGGTCTCGTGGGCTCGGAGATGTGTATAAGAGACAGATGCCTCACCGACCGTCACCGCGGTCCGTCCGCAGGCCGCAGCGCCCGGCGACATCCAGAAGGTGTTGAAGCGGGACTTTTCGATCACGATCGCCGGCGGTCAGAAACAACTGAAGGGTAAAATTTTCCGAATCGGCCACATGGGGTGGTGCACGCCATTCGATATTCTCAAGCTGCTAGGCGCATTGGAGCTGACCCTGGCCCGGCTCGGACAAGCACCGCATTTCGGCGCTGCCGTGAAAAAAGCCGAGGAGGTGCTGAACCGTGAGCTTTAAAATAATGGTTGCCGACGCCGTCAGTGCGACCGGCCTGGCCGCTTTGCTCAAACGCCCGCAATTCGAAGTCGATCAACTTGCCGGTATTTCACCGGAGGAACTCGGGCAGCGCATCGGCAATTACGACGCATTGATCGTGCGCAGCCGAACGCAGGTCACGCGCAACATCATCGCCCGGGCCGACCGATTGAGAGTGATTGCCCGGGCCGGTGTCGGCGTTGACAACATCGACATCGAAGCCGCCACCGAAAAGGGCATCATCGTTATTAATGCCCCTGCCGGTAATACCATTGCCGCTACCGAACATACAATGGCGATGATGCTTGCCCTCGCCCGCAATATTCCGCAGGCTTACGGCTCACTGACGGCCGGCCGCTGGGACCGGAAACAATACAAAGGCGTCGAGCTTTATCAGAAAACACTTGGCATCATCGGCATGGGCCGAATCGGCACCGAAGTTGCCAAACGGGCAAAGAGTTTCCAAATGAATATCCTCGGCTATGACCCGTTTCTGACCGACGGCCGTGCGAAAAAGCTCGGCATCATTAAAGCCGACCTGGACACCATTGCGCGGCGCGCCGATTTTATCACCGTTCACACACCGCTGACTGCAGAGACGCGCGGCCTGGTCGACGCCGATTTTCTTGCTAAAACCCAGAAAGGTGTGCGGCTGGTCAACTGCGCGCGCGGTGGCATTATTAATGAGCAGGCATTGATCGACGCCGTGGAGGCTGGGCAAGTTGCCGGTGCGGCGCTTGACGTGTTCGAGGAGGAACCGCCGAAGAATCCGCGACTGACGCAGAATCCGCACATCATTGTAACACCCCACCTCGGTGCTTCGACAACGGAAGCGCAGGAAAAAGTCGCCCGCTCGGTTAGTGAAGAAATCGTCGAAATTTTTGAATCCGGCAGTGTACGTAACGCAATCAATCTGCCGCATATCCCGGCCGCCGTACAGCAAAAAATCCGGCCGTATTTTACCTTGAGCGGACAAATGGCCGAATTCCTGATGCAAATCTTTAATCATGCACCGGAGTCCATTACCATCAATTATTACGGTGAGCTGTTTCTGGAAGATACCGGTATGCTGACCCGCCAGATGATCAAAGAACTGCTGGCCTATTATCTGGATACATCGGTCAATATCGTCAATGTGATGAACGTCTTAAAACGGAATGGACTCGCCTACAATGTGCAGAAAAATGCCGCTCATAAGGGGTTTACAAACTTTATCGAACTGGAAATCGCCAGCGGTGCAGACAAAGCGTCGGTTGCCTGCACCTATCTGCCCGGTTTCGGCGGACGAATCGTCTCAATCAACGGTTACCGCCTGGATATGGAACCGGAGCGCTACCTGCTCTATATCCGCCACATCGACGTTCCCGGTATGATCGGTCGCGTCGGCCGGGCGCTCGGCCGGGCACAGATCAACATCGGCAGCATGTATGTCGGCCGTCGCGCGGTCGGCGGCGAGGCGGTCATGGTATTGACCGTCGATAAAAAAGTCCCGGCAGACGTGCAACAGGCACTGCTCGCTTTGCCCGATCTGCACGGCGTACGTTTTGCCGAGATTCACCTGAGGGAGGCGTGAATTTTTTCGATCGCGAGTGCGCCATAAACCGCGGATGATCAAAGAGGCGGCACATACCTTTCGGTCAACCAACACGATTCGATCCGACGGACAATGGATTTGGCCCGGCCTTTAGGGGTTCATTCGGGCCGGTGCCATGCAGTCCGACTGGGTCGTAAAAAAGCCTTTCACACGACCGAAATTAAAATCGAGTAGGAGGAGATAATTTCTCCGTCCTCTCCTACCACCGTACGTACGG
>UQRJ01000401.1 GCA_900543345.1 uncultured Sporolactobacillus sp.
AGATGTCTTAGGGTCTCGTGGGCTCGGAGATGTGTATAAGAGACAGGTATAGCCGGAAACAACGCGGAGAATGCCCGGCTGCTCGTCGAAAGGACGGACCATGCACCAAAAGCATCCTCCGGCAAACGTCGCTTTTTCCGCCTGAGTCATTGTTATCCCTCTTTCTTCGTGCGAATGGTTTTTTTGGCTATTCCTCATTATAATATAGGAAAAAAGTATATTTCATTCAGGGGGCACTGACAACATGGTTGAACATTTTAAAGCACTGACGATCGCCGGATCGGATTCGAGCGGCGGCGCCGGGATGCAGGCAGATTTAAAAACGTTCCAGGAACTCGGTGTCTACGGCATGACGGCACTGACGTGTATCGTGACAATGGACCCATTTCACGATTGGGCACATGCCGTGAATATGCTCGATACCCATCTGCTGAAAAAACAGCTCGCCACCATTCTCGACGGGATCGGCGTCGATGCGCTAAAAACCGGTATGCTCGGATCGCCGGAAGTCATTGCCATCGCCGCCGATGCCATCGCCGCTCACCGTTTGGAAAAAGTCGTGATCGATCCGGTGATGGTCTGCAAGGGGGCGGAAGAAGAATTGCAACCGGAGCTGCAGCCGGAAAACACGGCAGCTATCCGTGACTCGCTGCTGCCGCAGGCGCTGATTACGACACCGAATCTGTATGAAGCAGCCAAACTCGCCGGAACCGGCTGGCTCTCGACAGTGGACGATATGAAAAAGGCAGCGGCCAAGCTGGTCGCTCTCGGTGCAAAAAACGCTCTCGTCAAGGGCGGCAGCCGATTGAAAGACACCGATCAGGCGATCGATGTCCTTTATGACGGGAATGACTTTGACGTCATTAGTCGCCCAAAAATCGACACGCCGAACATTCACGGCGCCGGATGTACGTATGCGGCGGCAATTACCGCCGGACTGGCCAAAGGGAAAACAGTCCGCGAAGCCGTCCATGTTGCCAAAGATTTTGTCACGGCAGCGATCGGCGCCTCGTTTAAGCTGAATGATTACACTGGGCCGACCGACCACGGTGCTTACCGGCGGCAGCGGAAAGGCTGACAGCAAATCGGGCCGCTTTCGAAGGATTATTCGGAGCTGCCTTTAGTTAAGGAGGATTGATCGATACGGCTATTAAAAACATTTTCTGCGTCGGCCGCAATTATGCACGGCACGCCCGCGAACTCGGCAACGCCCTTCCGCAGGCGCCGCTATTTTTCAGCAAACCGACGCATGCGTTCATCGAAGCAGGCGGCGGTCCGGTCACGCTGCCGGGCGGGCGCGGCCGCTTGCACTACGAGGCCGAATGGGTCGTGCGCATCGGTCGGCCGCCGGCGCCGGGCATGGCTGCCGAAGCGCTGATTGACGGTATGGCGCTCGGTATCGACTTCACATTGCGCGACATCCAAAGCGAACTCAAGCAAAAAGGTTATCCGTGGCTGGAAGCCAAGGGCTTTGTTCACTCGGCCGTTGTTACGCCGTTCATTACTTTTCCCGGCACGACCGCCTGTTATCGCAGCGACTTTACGCTAACGATCAACGGGCGCGAAGTACAGCGCGGCAACATTGCTCACATGATATTCACACCACAGGCACTGATTGATTACTGCCGTGTGCACTTCGGTCTGGGGCCCGGCGATCTGATCTTCACCGGGACGCCTGAGGGCGTCGGACAGACGGCGGACGGCGACGTATTTCAGCTGAAATGGGGCAATCGTCCGCTCGGTTCATTTACCGCTCAGCTGATCGCTCGTTAACGCGAAAACCGAATGTGCGCAGCGGCCCGGTCGTCATGATTTGATAGATCTTGCGCGCCATTGCCGCTTCGGGAACGCGCATGCCGTTTCCGAACCACCAAGCGATCAGTCCGATCATGCCCGACGAAATGAAAATGGGCAGAATTTCCATCGACATGGGATCAATAGCGGCAGCGAGGACGGCATCGCCGCTAATGTCATGATGGAATTTTTGCAGAAAGCGTTGCTGCATGCGGCTGCGGAAATTCGGAATACCTTCGTTAAATAACATTGCCCGGAAGAAGCGCTGGTTTTCCTTAAAATACTTAAAGATATCCGTTGTAACTGTCTCTTATACACATCTGACGCTGCCGACGAATAGCCTTGTGTAGAT
>UQRJ01000402.1 GCA_900543345.1 uncultured Sporolactobacillus sp.
GAGATGTCTTAGGGTCTCGTGGGCTCGGAGATGTGTATAAGAGACAGGTGCAGGGTTTGCGCTCTTTTTTTGTCGATCATTTAAATCCGGTCGCCTTTTTCACGGGAACGGAATGGTACCCGGATCAAACGAGCAATCCGAAATTCGGAGCACTTCCGTTTATTTTCGGTTCTGTGTCGGTGACGTTCCTGTCGGCACTGGTTGCGACGCCAATCGCAATCGGCACGGCTATTTTCATGACTGAGCTGGCTAAAAAATGGGGCCAAAAAATCATGCAGCCGGTCATTGAAATCCTGGTCGGTATCCCGTCGGTCGTCTATGGACTGATCGGCCTTTCCGTTTTTGTTCCGTTCATGCGGCAACATTTCGGTGGATCGGGGTTCAATTTATTAACGGGGGCGCTTGTTGTCGGAATCATGATTCTGCCGACGATTGCCAGTATTGCCGCCGATAGCATCCGGGCGGTTCCCGATTCTCTTCGGGAGGCTTCCTACGCCATCGGAGGAACAAAATGGCAGACCATCTGGCATGTCGTTCTTCCGGCCGCTAAATCAAGCTTGATGACAGCTGTGATACTTGGCATGTCGCGGGCTTTCGGCGAAGCACTGGCCGTTCAGATGGTCATTGGTAATGCGCGCGATCTTCCGCATTCGTTGTTTGATCCTTCAGCAACGCTGACGACGATTCTTACTTTAAGTATGGGTCACAGCACGACGGGGAGTGTGCTGAACGACGCATTGTGGACTCTCGGCCTCATTCTTCTGGCGATTTCTTACGTTTTTATTATTATTATTCGTTTCCTCTCAAGAAAGGGGAATGTGAAATGAACAGCAAAATTTCCAACCGCATTGCCTTGTCGCTGATTGTGCTTTGTGCGGTGATTATGGCGGCAACGTTGGCGGCCCTCCTCGGTTATATTCTCTACGAAGGGCTTGGCAATATTTCCTGGAAATTTCTTACGACGACGGCGAGTGCCTTCATGGCCGGCGGCGGTATCAAAGACCAATTGTGGAATTCATTCTACGTATTGATTATTACGATGATTTTTACCGTTCCGATAGGCATTTGCGGTGGTATCTATCTAGCAGAATATGCGAAGCCGGGACGCTTGACGTCGTTCATTCGTACTTGTGTTCAGGTTCTTGCCTCCTTGCCGTCGATTGTGGTTGGGCTATTCGGTATGTTGGTATTTGTGAATTACTTCGGTTTCAAATATTCGGTGCTCGCAGGTGCACTTGCTCTGACGGTTTTTAATCTTCCGGTTATTGTTCAGGTGACCGAGGACGGATTCTCCTCGGTTCCGCGGGAGCAGAAAGAAGGGGCCCTGGCGCTTGGCTTGACACATTGGCATACGATTAAAACCGTGCTGTTGCCCGCTGCTTTTCCCAATATTTTAACGGGCGTTATTTTGTCGGCCGGCCGTGTTTTCGGCGAGTCGGCGGCATTATTATTTACGGCCGGTCTGTCAACGCCGGATCTTGATTTTACGAATTGGAATCCGGCGGCGCCAAATTCGCCGTTAAACCTTTTCCGTTCGGCGGAGACACTTTCGGTGCATATTTGGGCCGTTAATACATCGGGCATCATTCCCGATATCCGCAGCGTCGCGAATGGTTCTGCGGCGGTTCTTGTGATTTGTGTGCTGATCTTCAATCTGCTTGCGCGACTGGTTGGCAAAACGATTAATCAAAAATTATCCGGTAAAGCTTAAGGAGGACGCTAAAAGATGATTCAATTGGAAACGAAGGTTGAAAGCCTGATGAGCCGGAAAGTAGAGCAAACGCCGATCCAACTCCAAGTAAAGGGCGTCAATATTTATTACGGCGACAATCATGCCGTCAAAGATATCGATATGCCGATCCATGAAAAAGCGATTACCGCATTGATCGGACCGTCCGGCTGCGGGAAATCGACCTTTATCCGCACGCTTAACCGAATGAACGATTTGATTCCGACGGCGAGATGCGAGGGAACGATCCTTTACCGCAACATTAATATCCTCGATCCGAAAGTGGATGTGGTTCAGCTGCGTAAGGAAATCGGCATGGTTTTCCAGCAGCCCAACCCGTTCCCAAAATCGATCAAGGAAAACATTCAACCTGTCTCTTATACACATCTGACGCTGCCGACGAATA
>UQRJ01000403.1 GCA_900543345.1 uncultured Sporolactobacillus sp.
CGAGATGTCTTAGGGTCTCGTGGGCTCGGAGATGTGTATAAGAGACAGCTCTCTATCCAGCGAAAGAGATGATCCCGTCCCGCGTTTTTGTGCGGAGTCTGTCATTTTTCCCAAGCTGATGATAAAATGAGTGGGTACAAGAAAACAGGCGGATCGATCCGGTGTTCGCGGCGGTCCGTCGCCATTTTTGAGAGGGGCTTTATCAATGTGCGGCTTTTGCGGATATCTTGATTATCATCAACAGCTGGAGACAGGAAACGACAGGCAGCATGAGATGGTCAGACGCGCGGAAATGATCCATCATCGCGGCCCGGACGATGCGGGCTTTTATACTGATGATCAGGTTCAGCTGGCTTTTCGCCGGCTCAGTATTATCGATCTTGCCGGAGGCCATCAGCCGCTTCCCTATGAAAACGAACGCTATTACATCGTTTTTAACGGCGAGATTTATAATTACGTCGAGCTGAGAAATGAATTAATTGAAAAGGGATACGACTTCAAAACGACCTCCGATACGGAGGTGATCGTTGCTCTTTATGCGGAAGAGGGCGAGCGCTGCGTCAAACGCCTGCGGGGAATGTTCGCCTTTATCATTTGGGACAAAAAGGAACGGACACTATTCGCCGCACGTGACCGTTTCGGCATTAAGCCTTTCTATTATATGGAGAACGAAGATGGCGTCTTTTTTGCTTCCGAGGAGAAGAGCTTGCTGATCGGTGCAGATCAGCGCGGCGTGTCGGAGAAGGCGCTGCAGTACTATCTGACGTTTCAATTTGTGCCTGAACCCTATACGCTGGCCCGGTCGATCAGACGGCTGGAACCCGGCCATTATCTGATAAAAAAGCCGAATGAACCGATGGTCAATGAAGCATTCTGGTCGCCTTCCTTTGCGCCGGTTCATCAGACTCTGGACGAGGCGGTCGAAAAAATTCGTCGGGCGCTGATCAATTCTGTGAAAATCCATATGAGGAGCGATGTTCCGGTCGGCGCGTTTCTCTCGAGCGGCATTGATTCGACAAGCATTGTTGCGCTGGCGAAGCAGTATAATGCCCAGATTGAGACGTTCACGGTCGGTTTTGCAAGTAAGGGGTACAATGAAATCGATATTGCCCGCGATTCAGCGGAAAAACTCAGCGTGGAAAATTATGCACTGGAAATTACACCGGAAATGGCGATAAAAGCCATGCCGGATATTGTCTGGCATATGGACGACCCCGTGGCCGACCCGGCAGCGATTCCAAATTATTTTGTGGCTCGCGAAGCCAGAAAACATGTCAAGGTTGTCCTTTCGGGCGAAGGCTCGGACGAGCTGTTCGGTGGCTATAACATTTACCGGGAACCGCTTGCCCTGAAATGGTTTGACAGCGTTCCGCAGACAGGGCGGCGAATGATTCGCGCGTTTGCATCGAAACTGCCGGCTGGGATGAAGGGGCGCAGCTACCTGCTGCGCGGAACGACGCCGCTGCCGGAGCGCTACGTCGGCAATGCTTTTATGTTTGACGAAGCGGAAAAAAGGCACGTGTTAAAGACATTTTCGGATCAGGCACCGTTTACCGACATCACCGCGCCGATTTACCGTCAGGCGGCGGATAATGGGAAACTGGATCAGATGCAGCTCGTAGATATCGAAACCTGGTTGCGCGGCGATATTTTGGCGGTTGCCGACCGGATGACGATGGCCCATTCGCTTGAGCTGCGCGTCCCTTTCCTTGATAATGAGGTGTTCGACGTGGCACGGACTCTGCCTGCCCAGTTGCGGACGGGCGATGGGACGACGAAATATGCCTTCCGCGAAGCGATGCGCGGCATTGTGCCCGATTCAATCCTGTTCCGCAAGAAATTGGGTTTTCCCGTGCCGATCCGCATTTGGCTGAAAGATGAGATGTACGATTGGGCCCGGCAAATCATTCACGACAGTGCGACCGACCGGTACATCCGCAAGACCTACGTCCTGAAAATGCTTGAAGATCATCGTCAGGGAAAAGCGGATTACAGCCGGAAAATCTGGACCATTTTAATGTTCATGCTCTGGCATCAAATTTACGTAGAAAAATCCGTGCCGGTCGCGGATGAAGCCGTGGCTGTCTCTTATACACATCTCCGAGCCCACGAGACCCTAA
>UQRJ01000404.1 GCA_900543345.1 uncultured Sporolactobacillus sp.
ACGAGATGTCTTAGGGTCTCGTGGGCTCGGAGATGTGTATAAGAGACAGAGGTGGCACAGCAACAGGTTTTCAAGTCGTTAACCTATGCTTATCGTGACCGCCGGCAAAACAAACGGAACTTCCGCAAGTTGTGGATTGCCCGCATCAACGCGGCGGCGCGGCTCAACGGTCTTTCCTACAGCAAGTTGATTTATGGCCTGAAATCTTCGGGCATTGAAATTAATCGTAAGATGCTGGCCGATCTGGCCGTAAACGATGAAAAAGCATTCACCGCCTTGGCAGATAAAGCAAAAGAAGCTGCCGCGGCTAAATAAATAGGGAAACAAACAAACGCCCTCCTGCGAGGGCGTTTGTTTGTCATCAATCGATCAATTTTCCTTCCCCATTGCCAATCAATCGTCGTTAATTCCGCATTTACGGCGATTAATTCCGCGCTTATGGCGATTAATTCCGCGCTCACAGCCATTAATTCCGCGCTCACGACGATTAATCCCGCGCTCACGACGATTAATTCCGCGCTCACAGCCATTAATTCCACGCTCAGAACGATTCCTATCAAAAAGGCGTCCGCCTTCCACTGATCGGAAAGGTGGACGCCCTTAAGCGTAGTTCTTATTTGACAATCGGCTTCTCTGTTAACCGATTCCTGATTTCTGCTAGCAGCCGGGCCTTGAATTTGTCCGCAGCCAGCGTTTCTGTTGCCTTGTGGCCGTATCTGCGCACGGTGACATTACCGGACTGTACTTCCTTATCGCCAATAACGAGCGTGTAGGGAATTTTGTGCGTCTGCGCATCGCGGATTTTATAGCTAAGCTTCTCATCGCGCTGATCGGCCCGAGCACGAATGCCGGCTGCCAGCAAATCATGCTGCACTTTAGCGACATAATCTTTATGCACATCGGCAACCGGAATCAACTCGGCTTGCACTGGTGCCAGCCAGGTCGGGAAAGCGCCGCCGAAGTGCTCGATTAGGATCGCCAGGAAGCGGTCAATCGAGCCGTAGATAGCACGGTGAAGCATGATCGGCCGGACTTTTTGATTGTTTTCATCAATATAAGTCAGGTCGAATTTTTCCGGCATCTGGTAGTCGAGCTGAATTGTCGCGCATTGATGGCTGCGGCCGATCGCATCTTTAATATGAAAGTCGATTTTCGGCCCGTAGAACGCACCGTCGCCTTCGTTGATCGTATACGGCATGTGAATTGCTTTCAATACGTTATTCAGCGAGGCTTCCGCCCGCTTCCACATCTCGACGCTGCCCATGTGATCGTCCGGCATCGTCGACAACTCAACGGTATATTCGAAACCAAACGTGTTGTAAATCGTCCCAATCAATTTGAAAATATTTTTAATTTCGCTTTCAATCTGATCCGGTCGTACAAAAATGTGAGCATCGTCCTGGCAGAACGTACGCACGCGCAGGAGGCCATTGAGCGCACCGCTCAGTTCATGACGGTGTACCTGACCAAATTCGGCAATCCGAATCGGCAGATCGCGATAGGAATGCAGCGAGTTTTTAAAAATCAGGCAGTGGCCGGGACAGTTCATCGGTTTCAGCGCATAATTCACATCGTCTACTTTCGTAAAGTACATGTTATCGTGATAATGTGCCCAGTGGCCGGAATTTTCCCACAGCCGCTGATTCATGATAGTCGGTGTGCGCACCTCTTGATAATTGTTCTGCATTTGCAGCTCGCGGGCAAAGTTTTCAAGCTCAGTACGGATGATCTGGCCATTCGCCAGGTAAAACGGCATTCCCGGCGCCTCTTCGGAAAACATGAACAAACCAAGCTGTTTACCAAGTTTACGGTGATCGCGTTTGGCTGCTTCCTCACGCATATGTAGATAATTTTGCAGATCTTTGCGAGTGGCGAAAGCCGTACCGTAGATGCGCTGCAACATCTTATTGTTGCTGTCCCCGCGCCAGTACGCTCCGGAGATGTTCATTAGCTTAAACGCTTTGATTTTTCCCGTCGACGGCACGTGGGGACCTCGACAGAGATCGATATACTCGCCTTGACGGTAAATGCTGATGGTCTCGCCTTCCGGAAGATCATGGATCAATTCCAGTTTTAATGCTGTCTCTTATACACATCTGACGCTGCCGACGAATAGCCTT
>UQRJ01000405.1 GCA_900543345.1 uncultured Sporolactobacillus sp.
GGAGAGGACGGAGAAATTATCTCCTCCTACTCGATTGTATATAGCCGCGGTAGGCTGTTTAACTGGCGAATGAATGTCTTTATAGTTCCCGCAGCGGTTTCCCTCAGCCCCACTATCATAAGAATGTCGGTGATCTCCTTCACGATTTTTGGTTTGGGAAAATCCAGCTGCATCAACTTTTCATATCATCCGTCGATAAAGCGAAAATTAATTTTGTGCTTTCTTTTCGATAAACGTTTTTTAAACGTCGACAGACCGGATCGGATTGTTGATTGTCATTGTCGGCTGTTACTTTTATCATAATTAAAGAAACTGATGTTCATTTGAAAAGGAGGGATGTTCGATGAGTCTTAATGAAATCAAGCAGGGATTCAAAATGGTTAAAGGGCTCACAAAAGCGAAAAAAGATCGCAAAATCGATTTACATGTGCATTATCTGCCGCCGGACTATGTGCAGGCGTTGCGGGAACATGACGGAGAGAAACCGGACGGGTTCGCAACGCCCGATTGGACTCCCGAGCAGCACATCGCCTTCATGAAGCGTTTGGATATCGCGACTTCGTTGCTATCTTTATCTTCCCCGCATGTCTATTTCGGCGATCCGGCGGAAGCCAAACGATTGGCTCGGAACGTCAACGAGTTCGGGGCAGAACTGGTCGAGCAGTATCCCGGAAAATTCCGTCTGTTGGCAACGCTACCGCTGCCGGATGTTGACGATAGCCTCGCAGAAATCAATTACGCGCTCGATGAACTGCATGCGGACGGTTTTACGCTGCCGACCAATACTCGCGGCCATTACTTGGGTGCGCCGGAAATGGATTCAGTGTTCGCTGCATTGGACGAGAGACGGGCCGCAGTCGTTCTCCATCCGAATCAACCCGGCAGCGTTCCCGATCAGGTCAATGAAGGACTGCCGATTCCGGCGATGGAATTTCTCTTTGATACGACGCGTACGGTGGTCAACATGATCATCAACGGGACGTTCAAACGATTTAATCATATCAAATTTGTGATTCCGCACGCCGGCGCTTTTTTGCCTTTACTTGTCGACCGGCTGGATCCGTTTTTTAAAGCGATCCCGGTGGGCGAGCGGAAGGTCAGGACCGATGTGTATGCGGAATTAAAAAGGTTATATTACGACGTGGCCGGTTTCTGCGTGCCGCGGCAGCTGGAGACGCTGCTGCAGATCGCTGATCCGACGCATTTGTTGTACGGCAGCGATTATCCATATACGCCGGTGATCGGTTGTGTCAGCCTGGCGGGCATGTTGAGCGATACGAACCTGCTGACGGACAAACAACGTCAGGCCATTTTTCACGATAACGCACTGGTGTTGTTTCCCAAATTAGCCGGGGCGGAGCGCGGCTGATTAAGAAGCAACGCCACACCCGGCACAGCGGAAGCACATGGCATTTGTGATTCAGGATAATGCCGGAACGATGATAAATTCCGATAGCAGTGCGCTGAGTCCTGATAAAAGTACTAAGAGTTCCGATAGAATGCGGGTGCGAATTAAACATCGCTATCGACTATTGATTAGATTTTTGCATATATACATGACTATTTGGACATATGGCTCAGTTCAAGCATTCGTAACCGAAATAGCGGCGAAGCAGATCGGCAGGATGCCGGCCACTTGATCAACGCCCGATTCATTACCGTCCGGCCGTGCTGAACAATGGTCAGCCGATGCCGACGACCAATTACTGCCGGCCGCCACCTTTTGAGCCCTTGTTTGATCATTTTAGTTGTCATCAACTCCGACGGGCAAGAACAGCGACAGGCACGTGCACATAGGAAAGATAGGTGCTCAAGCATCGTTTTCACGTCCGTCAAAGTTAGAATGTTAACTTTATTTAAACGCGGCGGGATTGGATTTGTCAGTGAAACGAACAGACAGTGAGGAGCAGCTCAAGAGAAGTCCCACCTGATAATCAAGCCTTGTTTTTTGAAGGGACGCCATGATCAAATAAACAGATTTACCGTGAGCAGTTTTTGCATCAAAAATAGCCGGTTGAATTAACAGAAAGAAGCTACCTCAAAAATGAATACTTAATATTGATGCATCATGATCTGTCTCTTATACACATCTCCGAGCCCACGAGACCCTAAGACATCT
>UQRJ01000406.1 GCA_900543345.1 uncultured Sporolactobacillus sp.
AGATGTGTATAAGAGACAGATATAACATAATATGTAATATAATCTGACTTAGGGAGGGCGAAAAATGAAAGAAATGTCATTTTGCGTCCGTGACGTGATGAATCGCCCGTTATTTGGACGCGCCAAAGTCATCGCCGGTCAAAACGGTCGTTATCGGGAGGTGCGCTGGGTCCACATTCTTGAGATCACCAACGCCGCACCTTATGTCAGTAAAAACGACTTGATCCTGACGACCGGTCTGTGGCTGAAACGATCCGTCAAATCGGGGATGGCGTTCATGCGCCAGATCATTGATCACGAAACGGCCGGCTTATGCATTGAATTCGGCACAACGGTCGACGAGATTCCGCAGCCGATTATCGATCTGTGCGATCGTCGGGATTTTCCGCTAATTTTGTTTCGCCAACCGGTACGTTTTGAAGAGATCACGCAGGATATCCACTCATTTTTGATCAATCGTCATTTCGGCCTGATGAAAAATCTGGAGCGTTTCTCGCGCACGCAGCAGCAATTGATTTTGCGGAGCACAGATATTCCGGCACTGCTCAGGCTGTTGCAACGCTATACGGGGGAGCGGGTCGTCTATCTGTCGCAGATCAAGCCCAACCGCTTTTATCCGGACGTCGACCGGGAGGAAAAAGAAACGATTAATCGCTTCTGCGTGGAGAAGTTAAAACACATCGATCGGGTTGATGAAGCCAGCGTGTGGAAAATGGCCGACGGGCGCCGCATGATGATTCAGCCCGTCGTCTGCTTCGGCCAAGTTTTTTCTTATATTGGTCTTCTTTTTCATCAGCCGCGTCCCGATGAGTACATGACGCTGCTGATTGATTATACGGCTAAGGCGGTTGCGACCGTTCTGCTGCGCACGCAATTTCTGGAGGAGCGGATTCAGCGCAGCCAGAATGAGCTGATTCAGGATCTTCTCAGCGGACGAATCGACAGTGAGGGACAAGCACGGACGAGGATGGGGCTGCCGCCGGTGCATGAGGCGCACTACCGATTTGTGGCCGGCGTTATTGTCTTTGCGCACGACGTTCTGCGTGCCGGGGCGGAACGGATGGAGACGATGAATCAGGATCTGTCGGTGCTAACGCGCTCACTGCTCGGCCGGTCGGACGTCCATCACTTAATGATGATGAAAAATAACCAGATCTATCTGCTCTGCGCGCTCAGGCAGCAATCGAGCGGATCCGCTGTCTACCTACGGAAGACCCTGCAGTCGCTGATTGACGGATTGCGGCGCTTTGTCGGCGAGACTTTGCAGGGGCTCGATTTTCGTGTCGGGTTCGGACATGCAGACAGCCGGATACTGCCGATGCGCGAGAGCTTCAAACAGGCTTTTCAGGTCATTGATGTCGCTACGGCCGTCCCAACGATGAAAGACTGCTGCTTTTACGAACAGATCGGTGTCTACCAGCTATTGCAGGCCGTTCCCCGATCTGTACTGCGAACTTTTGTGACCGATCAGATCGGACCGCTGCTGGCCGCCGACCGGCGGCATCATCTGAATCTTGTACAAACGCTGACTGTCTATCTGCGGGCGATGGGGTCCAAGGAGAAAACGGCAAAGCAGTTGTTCATCCATCGTCAAACCTTGTATAACAGACTGGAAAAGATCAGTGATATAATGGGTGAAGATTATGTAACCCCCCGCCGCCGCTACTGTTTGGAGATGGCCTTGCTCGGCAATCGGCTCTTAAATGAAAAAGAAACGGAATGAGCGGACGAAGCGGAACGGGGCATCCAGAGAGGGCTGGTCGCATGGGATACCTCGGCGGATACTGGCGACGATACAGAAATCGGTTTTTACTGGCCATTTTTTTTCTGGCTCTGGAAGCGACGGCCGATCTGCTGCAGCCGGCAATGATGTCGCAGATTGTCGATCGCGGCGTTGCCCGATCGGATCTGCCTTTAATTGAAAAATACGGCGGGCTGATGCTGCTGATTACGTTTGCCGGTGCGTGTTGCGCCTGCATGCGCAACATTCTCTCCGGCATCGTCTCGCAGAATTTTGCCAGCGATCTTCGCCAAGATCTGTACGTAAAGATCCAGGGCCTATCTCTGTCTCTTATACACATCTCCGAGCCCA
>UQRJ01000407.1 GCA_900543345.1 uncultured Sporolactobacillus sp.
CGAGATGTCTTAGGGTCTCGTGGGCTCGGAGATGTGTATAAGAGACAGGTGTGATCAGTTGCCGTTTTTTGATTGATTCCCGTTCACTGAGCGTTTTCGTCGTCATCGCTTCGTGCGTGGAAAGCCCGATCTCGGCCACCATGACGCTTTCCGTATAGGCAGCGGCTGTCTCCGGTGCTGCCTTTGTCCGAAAAAGCAGATAATAGAGACATAATTTATCACGGTCGACCACAGGCTCGCGAAGGACTTTTTTCACATACGGATGATACAGGTCGTTCATCATCCGTCGATAGATGCTTTCAGTTTCTTCTTTCAGGGACATTTCGATCCTCCCGTCCTTCTTCATTCGTCCGGTACGTTCGACTCATTCCGCGGACGCCGCACCCGTGTGACTCATTCGGACCTGATCGCACCGTGTTTCGTCTGAATGATTGCCTTCCCGTGTATTTTAACCGCCGATGTATGTTCCGTAAACTGAGCGATCATGACTTCGCCCTTGTCAAGTTTTTCGGTGTGAAAAAAACGCGTATCGGCTCCCCGGGTCAGGCCGATAACATTCACACCGTCTTCTTCCGCCTTGACGACAAAATAATCGCCCAGCACTTCCTCATCTTTAAGATCCATTTCAAACCCCTCTTCTTTTGCCAACGATCAGCGATTGATCAGCGACAACGCTTCCGATCGAGCCGCCCGATCTTTCTGAAAAATTCCTCTGACGGCCGAAGTAATCGTTTTTGCCCCCGGTTTTTTAATGCCGCGCATCGTCATGCACATATGTTCCGCCTCAACCACGACAATCACGCCGTAAGGTTTCAACGTCGTCATAATGCTGTCGGCAACCGTGGACGTCAGCCGCTCTTGCAGCTGCGGGCGGCGGGCAACAGCCTCTACCGCCCGGGCCAATTTGCTCAACCCGGTGATGCGGTCACCCTTCGGTATGTATCCGACGTGAGCCTTTCCGAAAAACGGGATCAAGTGGTGCTCACACATCGAATAAAACGGAATATCTTTCACCAGCACTAACTCCTCATGCGGTTCATCAAACGTTTTCAACAGATATGTCTTCGGATCCTGCTTTATCCCCTGAAAGATTTCTTCGTACATGCGCGCCACACGCCGAGGCGTCTCGACCAAGCCGGGGCGATCCGGATCTTCGCCAATCGCTTCCAGAATCATACGGACCGCTTTTTCAATCTTCTCCTGATCCACAACCGCTTCCGCGCCTCCAATGTTGCTTCGCCCGCTCCGGCAAGCTACGCCGGAAAAGCAGACAATGGCCTGCCGATTTTAATGGTCATCCATTAAAAAAGTTTAGCATAGGAAAACTTAAAAAGTAAAGAAAACCATTCGGCAATTTATCAACGCCCACCTCTTATTTATCAAAAAAGAGTCACCGCTTGGATGACCCTTCATTCTTCACGCCCTATGTACGCTACGACTCATCGGACGGCTTCTTTCAATGCCTTTCCAGGCTTAAAGGCCGGAACTTTACTTGCCTTGATTTCGATCTCTTCGCCCGTTTGCGGATTACGCCCCTTGCGTGCGCTCCGCTCGCGTACTTCAAAGTTGCCAAAACCGATTAATTGTACCTTGCTGCCTTTTTGCAATGCGTCCTGAATCGTCGACAAAACGGACTCAACCGCTTTTGTCGCATCTTTTTTTGACAGTTCCGCAGATTCAGCTACCGCAGAAATTAACTCAGTCTTATTCAACTCTTTCACCTCCTTAAAAAGGTCGGACCCTTTTTGCACCTGCCGAAACACCAACAACGCTTATCATATACGATGTACTGGTAGAATTCAACAGCTTTTACTCAAATATTGCCGTATTCAAGCCGTATTAAACATGCAAGCATAAAAAAGTTGCTTTCATTGCTTTTTCGATTCCCCCCGCATGGGAAAGCACTCCGCCTGCCTCCCTAATTATATATCGGCATACCTGCCGTTTTTATCAGTCCGTATCGGAATTTTTTCCATTCCCGGATTTAAAATCTAAGTGCAACACATCAAGATTACACAAATAGGCCATGG
>UQRJ01000408.1 GCA_900543345.1 uncultured Sporolactobacillus sp.
TCGGCAGCGTCAGATGTGTATAAGAGACAGGAAGTACCTGAAGCGATCCGCAAAGCAATTGAAGACGCAAAGAAAAATCTCTTTAGTGTACCGATTGTCAGGACGACCATTCCCCATCAAGTCGTCGGTCATTCCGGAGCGGGCAGCGTGCTGCTGAAACCGGCTTCCGCCGGTACCGGAATTATTGCCGGCGGGCCGGTCCGTGCCATACTCGAACTTTGCGGACTGAAAGATATTCTGTCCAAATCGCTTGGATCGAACAATCCAATTAACATGGTTCGCGCCACGGTCGACGGATTGCAGAGCCTAAAACGTGCGGAACATGTCGCCAAACTCCGCGGTAAATCGGTTGAAGAACTGCTTAGTTAAGGAGGGAACAAAATGGCAAAAAAACTGGAAATTACCCTCAAACGCAGCGTCATCGGCCGTCCGGAGTCGCAGCGCGTGACGGTACGGACACTGGGGCTCAGAAGAACATATCAGACAGTTGTACAAGATGATAATCCGTTCATTCGCGGTATGATCAACAAAATCCCGCATCTGCTTACGGTACGGGAGCTGGATGACTAATCAAGATATCAATAAGAATGGGGGTGCCTAAATGAAACTTCATGAATTGAAGCCGGCTGAAGGTTCCCGCTCTTCAAGGAAACGAGTAGGGCGCGGCTATGGATCCGGTCTCGGCAAGACATCCGGCAGAGGCCAGAAGGGGCAAAAATCCCGCTCTGGAGGCAATGTTCGCCCGGGTTTTGAAGGCGGTCAGTTGCCGCTTCTGCAAACACTGCCGAAAAGGGGCTTCAAGAATCCGACGCGGAAGGTGTATAGCATTGTTAATGTTGAAAAGCTCAATCGCTTTGAAGACGGAACAGAAGTGACACCGGATCTGCTGCTGAAGTCACGTGTTATTCGGAAACTGAACAATGGCGTCAAAATCCTAGGCAAAGGCAAACTGGAAACCAAATTGACGGTTAAAGCGAATAAATTTTCTGCTTCTGCCAAAGAAATTATTGAGGCTGCCGGCGGAAACACCGAGGTGATCTGATGTTTCAGGTGCTTTCCAGCATGTGGCGAGAAGCCGAAGTTAGAAAGAAAGTTTTCTTTACACTGGCCATGCTTGTGATTTTCCGCATCGGGACATTTATTCCGGTCCCCGATATCAACACGGAACTGATCAACATCAGCGACAATAGTGCTTTCGGCTTATTCAATACATTCGGTGGCGGTGCACTGCAGAATTTTTCCATCTTATCGATGGGCGTTATGCCTTACATCACGGCCTCGATCATCGTGCAACTTCTGCAAATGGATGTCGTGCCGAAGTTAACCGAGTGGTCGAAGCAAGGAGAGATGGGCAGGCGTAAACTGAATCAGCTCACTCGCTACGGGACGATTGTTCTCGGCTTCATTGAAGCACTTGGGTTATCTTACTCGTTTAATTCGCGTTATCAGGGGCTGGTCAGCAATCCGAACATCTGGACGTTTCTGGTCATTGCGCTTGTACTGACTACCGGAACGGCTTTTCTTGTCTGGCTTGGCGATCAAATTACGGCATACGGTGTCGGCAACGGAATTTCTATTTTAATTTTTGCCGGCATCGTTGCCCGTATACCGAATGCCATCAACCAGATCTATGAACAGCGCTTGTCGGAAGCAACCAACATGTTCATGGAAATGCTCGGCGTGCTGGCCATCGCCTTCGTCGTACTGTTGATTGTTGTCGGTACGATTTTCGTTCAGCAGGCGGTCAGAAAAATCCCGATCCAATACGCAAAACGGACGATCGGCTCGAAGATGTACAGTGTGGAACCGGCACATCTGCCGATTCGTGTCAATGCGGCGGGCGTTATCCCGGTCATCTTTGCCATTTCACTGATGATTACGCCACCGACCATTGCCAGCTTTTTTCACCAGAATTCGGTAACCGAGTGGATCACTCGCATCTTCGACTATTCGACCGTTTACGGTATGATTATCTATGCGGGACTGATCATCGCATTCACCTACTTTTATACATTTGTGCAGCTGTCT
>UQRJ01000409.1 GCA_900543345.1 uncultured Sporolactobacillus sp.
GCGGCCGAATACAGCAAACGGACCGTGTATGTCTATTTCAATAGCAAAGAGCAGATCTATTTCTCGATCATGATTCGCGGATACCGGCTGCTGCTGCGGATGCTGGAAGAAAATCGGCGCGACGTGCCGCCCCGCACTGCTGTGGAAGCGATCAAGCAGATCGCCGAAACGTTGTATCACTTCAGCAAGCAGGCACCGGATTACTTCGACGCCATCATGGAATACGAAAATAATGCGCTTGATTTTCAGAAGGGTGTCTCGGATTGTGCCAAAGAAGAATGCTACGCGCTCGGCGAACGGGTGCTCGACTATCTGACCGATGCGCTAAACGAAGGAATTGCCGAAGGTTCCGTGGACAGCGATCTAAATGTTGAACGCACGGCACTGATTTTATGGGCGTGCGGCATCGGCGTCTTCCGCGTTGCCAGGCGAAAAAAACGTTACCTGGAACATTATCACAGCATTAAGCCGGAAGAACTTATTTCCGCTGCTTTTACGATGATGATCCGGTGCATCCGGACGGAAACGGG
This sequence comes from uncultured Sporolactobacillus sp., assembly GCA_900543345.1. GTDB lineage: Bacteria > Bacillota > Bacilli > Bacillales > Sporolactobacillaceae > Sporolactobacillus. The sequence goes on from UQRJ01000409.1 coordinate 531, forward strand.
GGACTAAAGTGGAAAAGAAGGGACTGCTGAAAAAAATGGCTGTGCTCCTGATCGGCGTCATGCTTTCGCTCGGTGTTGCCGCGATCGTTTTACTGCTTGTCAGCGGCATTTTTCAACGACCGGCTTATTTGGAACCGTGGGCAAAAACATATGCGCAGAAGTTTGCCGATCCGCGGGTTCGGCTGGTGGCCCACGGGTTGCTGGCTGCAAACGGTCACAATATGCAGCCGTGGAAAATTCGATTGGATCGGAATCATCCGGCGGTGTTTTATCTGTACGCCGACAGTGACCGCTTAACGAAGGAAGTTGACCCGCGGGCCCGGCAGATGATGATTTCGCAAGGCACTTTTTTAACCTATTTGGCAATTGCCGGGAAGCAAACGGGTTATCGAACCGCCATCGCGTTATTCCCGCAGGGAGACTACGATGAACGCCATCTGACCCGCAGTATGGATACGCTCCCGGTGGCGAAAATCACGCTGACGCACTCGGTCCCGCGCTCCACGCCGCTCTATGACGGCATGTTCCGGCCGGATACCAATCGGACGCCGTACCGCGCGGACAAACCGAGTGCCGGGCAGCTGCGGGAATTGACCGGCGTCAATACCGACGATGCGCTGTCCGTGCAATGTTTTCAAGCTGCGAAAGACATGAATAAACTGGGCCATTATGCAATCAAAGCGGCCGCCGTCGAAGCGGGCGTGAAGCGTGTCATGAAAGAAACGGAGCTAGTTTTTCGTTCGAATGAATACCGGAAAAATCATGATCGCTACGGCTTTTCGCTGGAAGGGCAGGGCACCTCGGGCCTCGTGATGCATTTTTTGCAAGGAGCAGTGACCCTTTTTCCCGGTCTGAACAGCGGCAAAGCGGCAGCAGATTTGCTGATTCGTTCGACAAAAGACGAAGTCGCGCATACGCCGGCCTACCTGATGATCCGCTCACGAAACAATTCTCGCCGCAGTCAAGTGAAAAGCGGGATGCTATACAGCAGATTGATTCTGACGGCTGAGCAACAGGGGCTGGCGATGCAGCCGCTCAGCCAGGCGCTTGAGGAATATCCGGAAATGAATGAACTCTATCGCGGCATCCATCGCGATTACGCTGCCGGCGGCGAAACGATTCAAATGCTGGTCCGCCTCGGCAGGCCGACAAAGGAGGTGCCGCGCAGCATGCGGCGCGACGTCACGGAGCTGATCATCGGCGGGGCCGATTTGACAAAACGCGATTCCCAGTAATCTGTGCCTGCTGCGCGCACTGCCTCTTAAAACAGCGTCACGCACAGCCGGTAGAGAAAGGAAACAATCAGACAGGTCCGTTTTCATTCAGGCCGTGGGGACGATTGTACGCAATATTGGAGATAAGGGGATTGAATTCCGGCTCACGTAAGTCAGCTGCTTAAGTTATCTTTTACGATCGGCGCCGATTATTATTAATATACTGTCTCTTATACACATCTCCGAGCCCACGAGACCCTAAGAC